>DAIMMR010000521.1:0-2528 GCA_036720575.1 Clostridium sp. | reverse complement strand
AATAGCCCTTATAGGGCTAGAGAAATGAGTGTCTTAGAGTTATGCTCAAGGCTAATCAATTTATATAGAGGGGGAGATTATTTTATGGAAAAGGAAATTAATAAAAAAGATTTACATATACAATTAGAGCAACAATTAAAAGAATTATATGAATGTGAAAAGAAGTTGGAAGAAAATAGAAATAATTATAATTTTGATTTAGTAGAAAAAAATCAATTATTACTCAGATTGGAATTAGCAACATATGAAATATATCTTATACTAAAACAATTACATAATTAACAAGAAAATTCAAGGGGTACGCATTATTTGCATACTCCTTATTTTTATACATATACAGGAGGAATAAACATGGATAAATATTTTATAAATAAATTTAGTATGGCAACAGCATTAAATTTCTTAGGATATCACTATACAAAAGAAATAGATTGCAACAGAAAAGTAACATATGTGTTTGAACGTACACCAGATTTAATAAAAGCAGTACATAAACTGGTGGAACTTAAACAAGCATATGGAAAAATTTATTAAATTGGGGGAGATTGATTGAATATAAATAATATAAAAATAGGACAAGTAATAAAAAATTATAAAGAATTCTGCTTATTGATGGAAGAGAAAATTAAAGGTGGTACTGCAAAGAAAGCACAATTAAAAGAATGGAGTAGGTATTTCAAATATCACAAGAATGGTTATAAATTTATTATTGATGAGATATATAATAAACCTTTACCAAAGCAAGATAAACGATTTGATAAAAATAAATACATAGCAGAAATAGAGGATATTTTAACATATTACATACATTATAAATTATATAACATTAATAAAACAGGAAATAAAGTTGCGTTGTCTATTAGCGAATTAATAAATATTTTGGGATTAGCAAATAATACATATTCTATAGGTACATATAGAAAGAAAGAATTATCTGATATATTAAACATAGAGTTAGTAGCAATATCTAATTTTTATTCCAATACAAGAAGAGAATTTAAAAAAATAATTGAACGTGCTTTAAATAGTATGGAAAAAAGAAGAATTATATTGCCAAATCAACGATATGTTATTGTTACCAAGGATAAAAAAGAAATTAATAAAAGATGTGCTAATGCAACAGAAACAGAGTTGATTTTACAAGCAGAAAGAAATGTATTAGACTATTTTGGAGCAATAACAAAGAAGGATATATTCCTTAGAGGTCAAAAAGTTTATAATGAATTTCACGATTTAGTTATGCAAGAACTACCATTTTATGGTTATTATAAAGCATATTATATAATTTGTAATAGAAAAGCAATTAATAAAAAAGTTAATGAAATTATGGAGCAGAAAGAAAAATTAAATAATAAATCTATAGATAGATTGGAAAAATTATTTAAAATAGTAGATCAGAATAGCAATGAACAGAAATTAATAAATAACCTTGTATCATTTAAAGGATATAATTTACATACCGATGATTTAATAAAAATTGAAAATGAAAAAAATAAACATAATCATTATGAAGAATTACAAAAACAAGATATTAGAATAAATGAAGAAAATTACAAAAAATATAAAATTGAGGATGATTATAAAAATAAAGATACTGTTGACAACAAAGAATTATATAACTATAAATATAAAACTAAAAAACATAATCAAAATGAAGAATATTGGAATATTTTATTAAATGAAGTTGATACATATAATATTCAGAAATAAAAGTTTGACTATATAGGGGTACTTAAATATATATTATTTAATATCCTACATATAGTCAACAATTAAAAAGATGATATCAAAAAAAAAATAAGAGAAGTTAGTTAATATAAAAAGTTGTCTATCTTTCAAACCCTCATATAATAAAACATATTACTATAGAGTTTTGAAAGATAGCCAACTTTTATAAAACTATAAGAAATCATATTGGATTTGACACGTTAGTGGCAAATACATGAGGTTATGTTGCGTTCTTTGCAACTTAACCGACATAGGTTCGTAGAACTATATTAATTCTATCTATATACTTTTCCCTCTACCATCTCTATATTATAAGGACTAGTACGTCACATTCGTTCCTACTATTCCTAAATACTATAGACCTAGCCGCGGAAAAGTATCAAAAGACGGCTTTATATTATTTATTAGATGAAATAGATACATATAATATCACTATATAGTTATACCATATGGTTATACTATAAGTCCCTAAGACCATATTTACTATAGTTTAGATTGGCTTATATCAAAGTATTTGCATTTGCAACTAAATGAGTGCTGATTGAGGATTATTTTATAAAATTTACCTATAAGGGTGATCCTATTTTAATGAATTTATGGGATTAAAAATGGAGGTAATGGTAGTAATCAATATATTAATAAAGAGCTAAACGGAAATAATTTCCCTTTAGCTAAAACTCAATCTGATTTAGCAAAACAATTAAATATTAGTCAACAACAATTACAAGATTATAAGAAATTGAATAATAGAGGAGAGATTTTATGGAAAATGTAAGGAAAATATATTCATATACTAGAAA
>DAIMMR010000520.1:0-2529 GCA_036720575.1 Clostridium sp. | reverse complement strand
TTTATAACAGTCGATGAAACCATTAAAGTAATTTTAGATGAAATATGAAAAAGACTAATTTCAAAGCATTTTATAATCCTAAAACACAAGAATATGACATTATGCGTTTTGGTGATATTTATTTTTCTTTTACAGAGCAGGAGCTAAGCAAAAGTGGTTTCACTGTTGTTAATAATATTCTTTATGAAAGGACTATAAACAAATGATAACAGATAAAAATATTGATAACCTTTATCGAATTTCATCAAATTTATCATTTCAATGTTTTAAATATACCAATCCTCATCCAAAAATGACAAAGCACGGAGTAAAATTTAAATCTTATATGATATCAGAAGAACAAAGAGAAGCACAACATTATTATAATTTAGCGGCAGGATATGAAGGCGAAATCACTAGAGAACAAGAAGAAGAAATCAAAGCATATTTGTTAAAAATTAAGTTTACAAGACCAGAGTTATTAACTCAAACCAATGGAAATTATGAACAATGGCACAATTTTAAATCATAAGATAATGTGTGAATTTCATCTTACGTATGCGTCCGCATAAGAGCTAAAAATATTAAATATGGTATTGTGGTATACTAATATCATGAACAGAAAGAGGAGAGATTAGCATGAATAATTCAGAAGCTTATAAACTTATAGGAGAAAGAGCAGGAGAAATGACGAAAGATTCTAAAATACAAAATGAAATGATGAAACAAATTAAAGCAGGAAAAACAAGAGAACAAGTTGAACATTGGTTATATATGTGTGCTATTGGTTCACTTTGCAGTGCTGGTAAATAACATTTAATTCTGATAATAAGCGCATAATATTAAGTTGTGCGCTTGCATGAGGATTAAACCGAAACAAATACATATTAACAGGAGGAAATTATTATGTGTGAAATGGTTTTGAATAACGAAAAAAATGGTGTTGAACTTTATTTTCAGGACAAACCGAAATCGAATATTCTTTCCATGTTGAAGGAATGCGGCTATCGTTGGCATAATGTTAAAAAATGTTGGTATGCAAAACAAAATACGGAAACCATGAATACAGCACATAAACTATCAGATAATGAAATCACGAACAGCACAGCAAAAGTTGATAATACTAAAACAAAAGTAGCAAAAGAAAACTATTTTCCGCTTTATGATCATGTTGGAAGTGAAAAAATTTATAAATCTTCTGACATTGAAATGCCGAACAATCACGGCGGCTATTTTGCAGATATTAAAGCATATATTCATTTCTATGGAGAATCAGCAGTTATTATAGACCTTGTAAACGCTTTAAAGACCGGAAAAGACTGTAACCGCTATAGTATTAGACTTGCTAATTATGATAGAGAAAAGTCTTTGCCTTGTGAACTTTGGAATGTAAATGGAATTAAGACTTTCAAGGAACTATTTGAAGCAATCACAACAGGGAAAACCCTTGATAATTTGGCTATTGAATCAGGTATACAAAAGGGAATTAAGACTTTTTCTCCATTTGTAGAAGTTAAACCGATTAAAACGCCGTCAAAATGGACAGTAGCGCATATTTGGAAAGCTATCTTATCAGGGCAAATATACAAAGGCGTAAAAGACGGCTATTACACGGATGACTATGCAGGAGATGCAGCCAACAATTACGGAGAAGGACGCAAACTTGATTTAATTAAGTTAGCAGATGAAATTATAGACTCTGGAAAAGGCTGGAGCGTCCAAGTAGAGAATGAAAAAGATGGTATTATAATGTTGTCTTTTGACTGCTATTCTTTTAATTCTAACACATTGTACTATGATCCTCAATGTAATATGGAAATAGCTGCAAAACGTGAACAGAGCGAAGTACAGGCAATAGAAGAACACAACAACAATGCACTTGCACAAGTTCAGGATATTAAACCGGAACAGCTTTCTAAAACTTCCGCATATCGTGTCACCTATTTGGAAATGAACAACAATACAAAAGAGTATGAACAGAAAACAAAAGTAATGCCATTCAATCATATTTTCTATACTGATACGGAATATGAAAGGAACGAAGAAAAAGAAGTCACAGAATCAAATTATCAGATTGTTTCTATCGTCGAATTCATTCCAGAGTCTAACCAGTTCTATGAAATCTCAAACACTTATTATAGGCTAAGAGATGACACAGACAAACGGATTATTAATGCGGGCTTATATATTCATTATGTTTCGGGTTATGCACTATCTGAAATGCTTACGGAAGGGTTTTATTTTCCTTGCATTTGTGAGACTCCAATGCCTTATGAGTCGTTAGCGGATCAATTACACATGCATTATGAGCCGATTCAGAAAAACGGATTTACATGCACTATGTCAAGCGGTTTGTTTTCTCATGAACAGATTGACTATAGGGCAGAACATAACAAACTAATTCAAGAATATTTACGGATTCCACAGGAAACAAGAATAGCTTGATATATAACAGTTTGACGGCATCTGTATAAAAACCGTTAATTCCTATTATAAAAGGAGAACAGAATAAATGTTGAATAACATCGAAGAATTTTACCCTACACCATT
>DAIMMR010000519.1:0-2531 GCA_036720575.1 Clostridium sp. | reverse complement strand
AGATGAAGGTCTCATCACTAAAGAAGAGGCCATACTTAAAGTTGAGCCTAAACAGCTTGACACACTATTGCACCCAAATTTTGACAGTGACGAATTGAAACGGGCAGTTGTGATAGCAAATGGACTCCCTGCATCACCAGGTGCAGCTTGTGGTAAGATATATTTTACAGCAGATGATGCTAAGAAACATCATGACCAAGGTGAAAAGGTAATACTTGTAAGGCTAGAGACTTCCCCAGAAGATATAGAAGGAATGGCAGCTTCTGAAGGAATACTTACAGTTAGAGGAGGTATGACATCTCATGCAGCGGTTGTAGCAAGAGGTATGGGAACATGCTGTGTAGCTGGATGCGGTGATCTTATAGTAAGTGAAAAGGAAAAGCTTTTCAAAAGATTAGATAAGGTTTATAAAGAAGGAGATTACATATCTTTAGATGGAAGTACTGGAAATGTATATGGAGAGCCTATAAAGACTGCAGTACCAGAAATATCAGGAGATTTTGAAATCTTCATGGGATGGGCTGATAATATAAGAAAATTGGGAGTTAGAACGAATGCAGATACACCAAGGGATGCAAATCAGGCTATTAGCTTTGGTGCCGAAGGAATAGGACTTTGTAGAACAGAGCATATGTTCTTTGATGAAGATAGAATACCAGAAATGAGGGAAATGATAGTTTCAAAAACGGAAGAGCAGAGGAGAAAAGCTTTAGATAAATTACTACCAAGACAAAAGAAAGATTTTATTGGAATATATGAGGCAATGGAAGGAAAACCTGTTACAATTAGATTTTTGGATCCACCACTCCATGAATTCCTACCAACTGAAACTGAGGATATAGAGTCTTTAGCCAAGGAAATGGGAGTAAGCTTTCAAGAGTTAAAAGATACTATAGATTATCTACATGAATTTAATCCTATGATGGGACATAGAGGATGCAGACTTACTGTTTCTTATCCAGAAATAGCTGAAATGCAAACAAGGGCTATTATAGAAGCAGCTATAGATGTTAAGAAGAGAAAAGGGTATGATATAGTTCCAGAAATTATGATACCTCTTGTAGGAGAAATAAAAGAATTAAAATATGTTAAAGACGTAGTTGTAAGGGTAGCAGATGAAATAATACAAAAAGAGGGAATAAAGTTAAAATATGAAGTAGGAACTATGATAGAAATCCCAAGAGCGGCTATTACAGCTGATGAAATAGCTAAAGAAGCTGAGTTCTTCTCATTTGGAACTAATGATTTAACTCAAATGACTTTTGGATTTTCAAGAGATGATGCAGGTAAATTTTTAAATGATTACTATGATAAAAAAGTATATGAGTTTGATCCATTCCAAAAGTTAGATCAGATTGGAGTAGGAAAACTTGTAGAGACTGCTGTAAAATTAGGTAAAAAGACTAGACCTGATATTCATCTTGGAATATGTGGAGAACATGGAGGAGATCCGTCTTCTGTAGAATTTTTCCACAATGTAGGACTTGACTACGTATCTTGTTCACCATTCAGGGTACCTGTGGCAAGACTTGCTGCGGCTCAAGCTCAAATAAAGAATCCAAGAAAGTAATTGTAATAGCTTAAAAAACCTTATACAATGGCAATTTGAAGCTATCTGTACTATTTTTAATACTACTATTGTTAAACAATAGTAGTATTAAATTTTTTTTCTACGTATTTTCCCAAACTTATAATAAATTTAAGCTGATTAATATTATTAGAACATTTTTTTAGTAAATAGTAAAAAGAATTATGATTACATTTTGATATGTTTTTATAATAATCTCTAGATATTTTCCAAAATTTTTGAGGAAAAGCTAAATAAGATATTATATATTTATAATCATCTAATGTTAATGGAAAAGTTTTTTCGTATAAATTTAAACATTCTAATGTTATATCTATATGCCAATTAGTAGAATTTCGCTTTAGAAATCTTCTTAAGAAATAGGAGATATCATGGGCACAATAGTCTATGCTGCATTTATCAAAATCTATTATCCAAATTTTATTGTTATCATCGAATATTATATTTTTATTTACGTAATCTAGATGGCATAGGCAGGTGTTTAAATTATCATAGTTTATAGAAGAAGATATTCTAGAGGACATTTGTGCCAGCATAAGGTTGATTTCAAAATATTGTAGAAACAATTGTGAGAATTTATCTTTATATTTAACTGCCAAGTTTGAGCAATTTAACAGTTGTCTAAAATGTTTTTCAAAGGATATATATGTTTTTTCAAAATTAATCCTTTCAATACTACCTTTAATGGGGGTGAAGTTTTTGGTTACCTTATGCATTTTGGCTAAATTAGAGATGGATACTAAAAGATGATCTTTAATGTTGTAATTACATTTAGTACCCGTTATCCAGGGAGTAAGCATAAAAACCATTTCATTATATTTTACATATCGACCTCCATAAGTTGTAGGCAATATTCTAGGAACTCTAATATTATTTCTAAAAAGCCACTCTATGGCAGAATATACAAAAAGTAAATTTGCTTCATCAAAATATACTTTTTTTA
>DAIMMR010000518.1:0-2535 GCA_036720575.1 Clostridium sp. | reverse complement strand
TGAACGCCCAATGCCTATAGAAAAGGCTTTTAAATAAATAGGGCAAAATAAAAAGACCAGCTAATTAAAGTCAATAGATTTTAGCAAAATAATATTAAATATTTTTTGAAAAATTAATAATAAAAAAATGCACACCTAATAAACCAATGATTATTGGTTTAAAAAACGAAGCTGTTATTTAAAATTGTTCTTTGAAAACTAAACATTAAATACAGATCATTAGGCTACTGAAGACCTAGTAAGAAGTAGTTCCTCATGCTCTTCTGGGGTTCTTAGCTCAAAAGGCTTTTTGTCTCTCATGACGGCGAATATAATATTTACTAATTTTCTCATTACAGCACCTAATGCAACCTTTTTGGGCTTGTTTGTACACTTTTTTTGGTAGAACTCATAGAGCACTGGATTAGTTTTGTCACCATTTCTCTTACTTCGAATATTGGCTAAAGCAGTTGTAAAGATGACCCTACGAAGCAATCTAGAGCCCCTTTTAGACATTTTGTTACGGGTTCCGGTGAATTCACCCGATTGATTAACAGAGGGGTCAATTCCAAAGAAAGCTACAAGTTTATTGGGGCTAGAAAATGCAGAAAAATCACCAACCTCAGCAAGTATCGTGGCAGCAGTTAGTATCCCGATACCAGGAATACTGCATAGCAGATTAATAATAGGTGCCAATACAGGATTATCTTCTAAAGAATCTGCTAAAATAATTTCATTAATTGCGTCAAGTATGTCTTTTTGGGCATCTTGTAAGGTTCTTACCATGGAAATATTAACTTTGAGAATGGCTAGATTTCCAGGGTTATTGATGCTTAAATCTTTAAATTCCTTAGCTTTTAAAACCAAAAGTTCATATTTTTCAGTGGACCACGCTAAACCTTTTTTAGAAGTTTTTTCAATAAGTGATATTAATGTTTGTTTGTTAGCCTTTAGAATTTGCTTAGGTGAAGGATACCTATCAAGTACTGCTAAGGCAGTGTTTGAATATACATTTTGGAAGACATCTGTAAAGTTTAGCATTACTTGATCAATAATGCCAATAAGCCTATTCTTGTAAGTAGTAAGTTCATCACCTAACTTGTAATATTGGCGACAAAGGCTTTTAAGGCAGTCAATAACATCATCAGGAACAACAGTAGTCTTAATAAAAGAAAACCTATAAAGCAATGCAATCTTATGGGCATCAAATTTATCATTTTTTACTTTCCTTATTCCAATATTTTTGATAGAATCAGATTGGATGGGGTTTATGATAGAGACCTCAAATCCAGAATCAGAAAGATAGTGGAAGAGGATTTTGTGATAGTGCCCAGTGGATTCTAAGACTACGACAGGCCTAATTGCAAAATCCTTTTCTGCTTTTTGCAATAGACCTATAGCCTCTTTAATACTGTCAATTGAATCATGATAGATCTTAATACGATGATAAATCTCATTATTAGGGGACAAAATACACATCTCACTAAAATTTTTACCAACATCAATTCCAGCTACAGGTGGATAATCCATAAGAAACCTCCTAAATAAAGTATTTGGATTTAGAAATCCATTCCTTCTCAAATAAGTACACAACCTTGCATGTGACACGAGGAACCAGTGTTAACTGGCCTCAACCAGCCAAATAATGTAATCTTATGAGAATGGATAGATACTCTTTTTTACAGGTAGTCGCATAAAGGCGTCCTAGGAGGAATTGCATCAACCTCCAAATCCATAAATTAATTATACAATATTGTTCATGGTTCAGGCCAAATTAAACTGGCTTTATGGCTAGGGTGAGAAGCCAAAGAAATGTATTTAATGATTAGAAAAGAAGACTATATTATTATTTAAGAAATTGATAATTATTACAGTGGAAAACTGTAATTTGATTATAACTATATTGTACAAGGAGGAATAAAAAAATGCTTACTGTAGGGAATTATATAAATGGAGATGTAGGAGGCAAGCCTTTATATGCTCCATCACACAAAGAAAGAGCGTCCGATGTAGAGATTTTGTCTACAATGGAATTTTTGGAACCTATAGAATGGAAATATTATCTTGCATTATTAGATACAATGGGTGATGATGTAAGATATAAAGTAGAGGCAGAAATTTTATCTATGTCTGTAAGTAAAGAAAATTTTATGGAGAATACAGATATAGTCAAAGATTTAAAAGAGTATTTAAACTCTGGAAAAAAGAAAAGTGACAAGAGAGATTACAGTGATGAGTTAAATTATTCTTTTATATCAGATTTTAAAACTATAAAGATGAAACTTAATCCAACAGAAAAAAGGACTTACCATTTTTTTTCTGCTGGAGGATATTATTACAGGATTTTATATTGTAATGACACGTTTAAAAGTTTTGAAAGAATAAAAGAAAATATGGCTTCTTTATGTGATTGGGATAAATTTGATTATACTCCTGATGGGCGAGGGGATGAGAAAGTTTGGCAATATATACAATGAAACTAATTAAATCAATATAATAAAAGGAGGAAGAATAATGATAAATTTAGATATAACAGATAAAAAAATATTAAATACT
>DAIMMR010000517.1:0-2536 GCA_036720575.1 Clostridium sp. | reverse complement strand
ATATCCGTAAGTTCACAAAAATAAGAAGCATAAGTTAAATCATTTAAATCATTTAATAAATCTTGAAATGAATCTATTAAACTACTTTCATTTATTACATACAAGTTCTTACCTTTATAGACTACGTAATCTCCATAACAAAACTGAAGTGTAGTAGAAAATAGAGAGTTTTTACTACTCTTTGATCCTCTAGCTATAGTTGCTATTTTGCCTAATTTTTCAGTAAAAAGCCATACCAATTTATCTGACTCTTTTATATCTTGAGTTTTAATTATGACAGCTCTAGTTTTGAATATGTTCAGAAAATCATCCCCCACTACAATTCTAATTATATTATGTCCTTATTTTAAAATAAATTCTCATACTATTTATATCCTAATTCTTTCAACAATCTATCACTATCTCTCCATTCTTTCTTAACCTTAACCCATACCTTTAAATAGACCCTAGTATCTAAAAATTTTTCAATATCTTTCCTTGCATAAGTTGAAATCTTCTTCAACATAGCACCATTTTTACCTATAATTATACCCTTATGGGAATCTTTTTCACAGAGTAATGTAGCTTCTATATTGTAAATTCCCTTTGAGTCTTTTTTCATTGAGTCTATCTCTACTGCTATTCCATGTGGAACTTCTTTTGAGAGAAGCCTGAGTGCCTTTTCCCTAATTATCTCAGATACTATAAATTTCTCCTGTTTATCCGTAATCATATCGTCCGGATAATATTTAGGTCCTTCAGGCATATACTTTACCATAAGATCTATTAATTCTTCCACATTCTTTTTCTTTAATGCAGATATAGGTATTACCTCGGCAAAATCAAATATAGCTGAATAATTTTTTAAAGTTTCTGCCACTCTCTGTTCTGGATTTTCATCTATTTTATTTAAAACTAAAAACACAGGTGCATTACATTTTTTAAGTTCTTCTAAAATATACAAATCCCCTTTCCCTGGCTCTAATTCAGGAGTAGTTAAAAAAAGCACCAAATCTACGTCTTTGATGGAATCTTCAGCAGTTTTAACCATATAGTCACCCAGCTTATGTTTTGGCTTATGTATACCTGGTGTGTCTACAAAAACCAACTGGAAATCATCCTCTGTTAGAATAGTCTGTATACTGTTTCTAGTAGTCTGCGGTCTACAAGATACAATAGACAACTTTTCCCCCATTATATTATTCAAAAGCGTTGATTTTCCCACATTAGGTCTTCCTATTATTGTAATAAATCCTGATTTAAACATAAATTTTCTCCTTATTTTCTAAATCTTTTTTGTAAAAGTTTCTACTAAAATTTTTTCTATATTCTTATCATACAAATTTTCATATATCTTAAATAGTATACTTTCCATATTTCTGATGAAAATTCTAAAATTACTTGTCTACATAATTCATATTATTCCCCTAAAAAACATATAAATATAATATTTAAATTTTCATTTTACCCAAATACTCTAAAGAGAAATACAGTTATCAAAACACCAAATGCTCCTCCACAAACTACTTCTATAACTGAATGAGTATCTGAATCCACCCTGCTTTGCGCCACTATAAATGCCAAAAGATAGCTCAATATTACCACTGCTAATTGCTCTGATATCAATGCTATAGTAGTAGCTATAGAAAAAGCTATGGCACTATGGCCACTTGGCATTCCTCCTTTTAATGGAGTTCCTTCACCAAAAATTGCCTTTATAATTATTGTAGTTATAAATACAATTGCAAGTATTATAAATATTACATAAGGATTTGTACTTTTTACCTTTCTCATGACTATAAAATTAATATACTTTAGTTTATCCCAAAATATTATATATCCTACCACAACAGCATTTACAGCAGCTACTAGCACTCCACCAGCAGCCACATTTTTAGCAATTTTAGCAAGTGGATGATAGTAGTTTATAGTAGCATCTATAGCAAATTCTACAGCAGTATTAAAAAGTTCCGCAATAATAACAATACTTATCGTTATTATTACGGCTAATATCTCTATTTTACTTAAATCATAAATAAAGCATATAACTAATACTAAAAGAGCTGCTATCATATGTATTTTCATATTTCTCTGAGTTCTTACAGAATATATTATACCTTCAATAGCATAGTTAAAACTATCCAATAGCTTTTTAACCTTCATCTCTATTCCCCATTTTATGTAATTTTAACTTATATACATTATCATAGTTTGAATCCGCTTAAAATTTCTTCTTCCCTCTGCCTCATAATTTTTTTATCACTTTCTTCCATATGATCATATCCTAAAAGGTGAAGTACTGAATGTACTGTTAAATAACAAGCTTCCCTTAAAAATGAATGGCCAAATTCCTGAGCCTGTTCCTCTGCTCTTTCAAGAGAAAGTGCTATATCACCTAATACTAAATTTCCATCATCCATATCACTTTCTTCAAATTCATGATTTACATATACCTGTTTAAATACGCTGCCTTCTGGATACTCTAACATTGGAAAAGATAATACATCAGTTACCTTATCTATGTTTCTATTCTCCCTATTTATATTTTTTATCTCTT
>DAIMMR010000516.1:0-2538 GCA_036720575.1 Clostridium sp. | reverse complement strand
GACATAGTTATAACTTATAATAAAAAAATGTATATAGTAGAGCTTAAAATATGGCGTGGAGAAGATTACCATAAAAAGGGACTGCTGCAGCTTGGAGAATATTTAGATCAGTATGGATTAAGTGAAGGATATCTTTTAATATTTGATTTTAGAGAATCTAAGGGCGAATCAGGGAAAATGGATGAGGTTAATGTTAATGTAGGCAGCAGGGAAAAGAATATAGTGGAAGTCTATTGTTAGATACTCAACTTTCACACATATACACACAGGTAGTCTATCGCTTACAGTTAATATTTATTTCATTGTTAAAATAATTAATAAGCAGAAATTATTAAATTCATTATGTAACTGCTAATTCTAATTTGAAAGTTGAATTAGAAGGTGTAGAAAACTTCGTATTAAAATACAAAGAGTATAATGTGGTAAACAAATAATAGGTAAAAAAAGTTAGGACATATCTGAAAATAATTTTCAGATATGTCCTCATTTAGGCAAAATTTAGAAATATTTTTTAGAATCCATATTATCTTGTACGTGTACAAGAGCTTCACCAAAACGTTGAAAATGAACAATTTCTCTTGCCCATAAAAACTTAAGCACACCTATTACATCTGGATCATCTGTTAGAGTTATAAGATGTTCATAAGTTGTTCTGGCTTTTTGCTCAGCTGCCATATCTTCATGTAAATCTGTTATAGGATCTGCTGTAGCTTGGATGTAAGCGGATGTCCATGGAACGCCATTGGCATCTTGAGGAAAAGTAGCCCTGCCATGTTGGGTATAGTGGGAAGCTAATCCTGCTTCTTTAAGTTCATCTATGGTATCGTCTTTTAATAGTTGATATATCATGGTAGCTATAATTTCAACGTGAGCTAGTTCTTCAGTCCCTATATCTGTAAGTAATCCTTTAGTACTGCCGCTGGGCATAGTATAACGTTGATTTAAATATCTGATAGCAGCACTTAATTCTCCATCTGGTCCTCCGTATTGAGCAGTGAGATATTTAGCCATTTGAATATCTTTTGTTTTAATTTTTACAGGATACTGTAATTTTTTTTCATAAATCCACATATGCCAAGCCTCCTATTCTCCAGATTCCCAAGGCCATGGTTCGTTTATCCAAGTCCATGGAAACTGGCTCTGGGAATATCCAAAATTAGTTAAAATACCAAATCTGTCTTCATATTCACTTTTTAAACAGATAAGTTGATTTGTGAACATATTGTAATCAGACAGAGCTTTTTTATTATCAGGAAAATTATCTAGATACAAATTTAAATCTACTGTGGCAAATTCAAGCTGGCGAATTTCATCTAATAGCTTTTTACGATCACTCATGTTATTACCTCCTCGTATAATCAGTTAAATGACTGCTATTTAATCTTCGTTTTCAGGGAAAGGCATAACTAAATTTGGAAATATGGTACCTTTCTTTAATGCTATATTTAAAGGAAGCAGTCCAATATAAGGCTGCATAGGAACATAAGCCCTTGCTAATCTTTTACCTGAATTAGGAGGAAAGCTAGTAGATGGCATTGATCTTGAGTTCACATGTGGGACAAATTTTGAATACACTATTTTCACCTCTTAAGTCTCTTTACAATGATAATATATTCAATACCAAATAAATTGTGTTAATATAAACAAAGTTCTAAGTTTCAGGTGGAGTTTTTTCTCCATCTGAAACTTATTAACAGGATTCTTAGTGCTTTAGCACTTAGAAGGCGTTATCCTTTAGGGGAAATCGTTATCCAGGGGCGTAGCAGCCGTTATGCACAGCATAAGAACTCTAAATCGCTGAAGCTCAAGAGTTCTAATATCCCCCACTTTATAAGAAAGCAGATATCCCAAATCTTTGATTTGGCGATAGTCGCTTTCGCTGTGTGCGATGGGGGTATTACGGCTGGTAGCCATCGGATAAATTGCTTTAAAATTTATAATAAAGGTTTTAAATGCGGATGTTTAATGGTATAATCATCTTGTTAATAGTATTAAAATATAGTGACTGTAATTGAATAATCACGTATTTGGTAAACAAGTTTGTGTAAGCTTCTGTAGTATTTTCACTATATAATTTGTGTACCCTCCAATTATATATTTTTGTATTTTATAGGAGTTTGCATAAACCTTCCTATTTATTTAGACGGTTGGAACGTTTTTTTTGCTTCAAATGAAATTATATTTTTTTATTTGAAGCATTTTTGTATAAATTCACTCCTGATTATACAAAATAATTTAGGAGGTGTTTTTTTATGACAATAACTTTAAGCAATAAAGAAAGAATGCTTTTAGAAGATGAAAAAAGTCATGAATCCATGTGTATACAAAAATATACAAACTATGCTAATCAAACAAAGGATTCACAGTTGAAACAGCTATTCATAAATAATGCATCAGTTGAGCAAGAGCATTTAAATTCTATTAACTGTATTTTGGGCGGTGAGGTACCTAATTTAAACAGTAATCAAGGTACAAATAAAATAAATACAGCAGGTATAGCTAGCTCGTCTATTCCACCTGTAGGTATGTGCGAAGTAC
>DAIMMR010000041.1:0-17586 GCA_036720575.1 Clostridium sp. | reverse complement strand
TAAGTCAAAATTTTATATGTGCGAAAGTTAATTTATAATTTATAAAAAGGTTATTTATCAAAAGTAACTACATAAGTGTTTATGTTGCCTTTATTAAACGGATCAGAAGAACTCTCATCAGTAAATGACAGTGCAGTACTTGTACTATCCCAGGAAATATTTAAGATTCCAGGTCCTCTCTTAATTTTCTTTTCTTTAAAATTACCATCTTTATCTTTAATTCTAACTGTAATATAATTATTTTCCTCATTTTTATTCTTTAAGCTGGATGCCTTTACTATTTCTTTTGTATCACCTGTCTTAGTATCTATAACCTTAATAGATATATCAAGATCCTTATCATCCAAAGTTGCCCGATGGCTCTTATCCATATTTCTCTCCACATAGGCAGCTTTACTTCCATCAGGTGAGAGTATGTAGTCAGATGTAAATGATCCCGAAGTTAGTCTACCTTTAGGCAATTTAATGTCTTGAAGTACCTTACCGGATTCGTTCATAACAAGTGCTCCAAAAGTTCTGTTCACATAAACTCCATCAACTGCATCACCATTGTTATTGTAGTTGTCCATTATAATTGTCTTTCCCTTTTTATCTGCATGCAAGGAATACTTATTGGCGTAAATATCCTTTATCTCTTTAGTCTTCACGTCCATGGAGCATACTTTTACTCCTTCTTTTCCATTCTTATCTTGAGTATAATAAAACTTACCTTCTACACTGCTTCCCAAATCTTTAATATCATCTACACCGGATATCCATGCACCATCCTGTTCTCCAGCATTATAACTTCCATCAGCATATACTTTTCCAGTTGTATCAATTATTGCCCAATGATTAAAATAATTTGCCAAAATTTTATCCTTACTTACCCATATAAACTGGGCATCACTGTTTAACTTTTCTGTGTTCACGTCCGTAATTTGACCTGTAGACAAATTTAATAATTTTACATTTTTGTGGAGTAGGTCTCCTGAAGCAAGAGCATTTTTCCACTCCTGACTTTCGATTTTTGGAATATTCCTTGCTTCTGCATAAAGAACAAATTTATTATCTGGCGATACCCCTAAAAATTCATCTATATTTGCATTTTTAAAATCTTTAGAGCTTTTTGTATTCAAATTATAAATGCTGCAATATCTTATCATTCTAGTGGAATCGGCATTTTTAAATTCACTTTTTCTAGTTAAAGTCAACACTTCATTTTCATTAATCCATGCAGCACTCTCAATATTTTCATATTTGTCAATTTGGTATCCATTTTCATTAACTTTAGCAGAAGGTTTATATGCTGTTACTTTTATGTCCTGTGTAGATTTAGCAATTGCATGATGAGTTAATTGAATTGCACTTACACCTCCAATAAATCCTACAGCCAAAATCAGAGATAAAACTTTTTTACTCAACATTGAACTTTCCTCCTTTTCCTTATAAATTCATGTTATCAAAACTTTTTCACAAAATTATAAATAGATGTCACAATCTTGTAAACTTTATGTGGAAAATTCAACACAAAAAGTAGTACCTTCATTTAATTTAGAATTTACCTTTATGGTTCCCCCTTGTTTTTCAACTAGTTTTTTAACTAAAGCTAGTCCAAGTCCAGCTCCTCCTGTTTCACGACTCCTGTGTTTGTCAGCTCTATAAAAGGGTTCAAAAATTTTAGAAAGTACTTCTTCACTCATACCTATACCAGTATCTTTAACACTTATAGTTATCTTGTCTTTATCATTTTTATAACACTCAATGTATATACTGCCCTTTGGTTTATTGTATTTTATAGCATTGTCAATTAAATTGATAAAAATATGCTTTAAGCTGTCTTCATCCAAGGTAACAACAATATCTTCAGAATCACATTTTAAAATCAAGCTATTTTTCTTGACTTTTGCCATCATTGTTTTACATATTTCATTCAATACTTCTTTTAAATTAACTTCATTTTTTTCAATTTCAAAATCATATTTTTCAAGAGCAGATAGGCTCAATATATTGTCTACCATGCTGGAAAGCCTATCACATTCTTTTGATATACTCAAAGTACCTTCTTCAATTAGTTTTAAATCATCCGTGTACATTCCAATCACATCTGCATAGGCTTTTATACTGGTAATTGGAGTCTTGAATTCATGAGTTACATTTCCTATAAACTCTTTTTGTTGCTTGTCCATTTTTTTTAATTTATCCACAGCCTTACTTAAAGAATCCCTTTCAACTTCAAGTTCCTCAATATTTTGTTCTATAGTATTACTCATAAATATAAGGCCACTGCTCAATTCTCCCAATTCATCATTTCGATTTACCTTATGTACTTTACTAAATTCACCCTTTTGAATGCTTTCTACTGAATCTTTCATTTCATATATATCTCTAGTTAGTCTGGAAAAATAAAAGATTCCTACAAATATGCCAAGAACTAAAGCCAAAAAACCTATACCATAAAACAATTTTTCTATATCACTATAAAACAATTTATTTTCTCTAATTGAATATTCCAGTTCTAAAATTGCTGCTGTATTTCCCTTATATTTAATGGGTGAATAAAAATATATCACATCATTAATTTCTCTATAAGATACTTTGCCTTTGATTGCATAGTCTATCATAATTTTTTTCTCATCATTTTCATTTAGCTTTGCATCTGTCTTAAATCCTGAAAGAAGTTCACCTTTTGTGTTATATATATTTGCCGGTATAGTTCTCAGCCATGCTTTATTAAAAATACTACCTCTAGCTAAGCTGTCATCATAATTAGTATTTTTATTTAAACTCATGCGTTCACTAAAGTATTCTTCAAATATATCTTTTTGCTTAAATAAAATGGCCTGTGTTTCCTTATTTTGATAACTTTTTATTCCACTGAGTACCAAGAAACTCAAAAATAATATTACAATCAATAAAAGTGAAGCTGTAAAAGATATGAGCTTGAATTTAATTCCCACCTTCAAATAATTCGTCAACCCCTTTATATCCAATACCATAAACGGTTTGTATTAAATCCTGATAACTATGACCTAACTTTTTTCTTACCCTTTGAATGTGTGTATCTACAGTTCGTGTTCCTCCAACATAATCCATACTCCATATTATATTTAAAAGCTGTTCTCTGGAGTATACTATGCCTGGATTTGAAAGGAGTAAATACAGCAGGTCAAATTCCATAGGTGTAAGCTCTACCAAAACATTTTTTATACTTACAGTTCTCTTTTTTTTATTAATATTAAGATCACCTATAGTTATGACACCATTATTCCTTTTTTCATCAACAGTTTTATTAAGTCTCCTTACAAGTGACTTGATTCTTGCAAGAAGTTCTCTTATGTCAAAAGGTTTTGTCATATAATCATCCGCTCCAAGTTCAAGACCAAGTATCTTGTCCACAATATCTTCCTTTGCTGTAAGCATGATGATCCCAATATTTTTGTTTTCTAACTTTTTGCAAACATCGTATCCGTTTATTACAGGGAGCATTAAATCTAAAATTACTATCTGTGGATTAAAAATATCTACTTTATGAAGTGCTTCCTCTCCATCATAAGCTCTTTCTACTAAATATCCTTCTCTTTTTAGTGCATAGGTCAGTACATCTAAGATGCTCTTTTCATCATCTACTAAAAGTATTTTTTCATTCACTTTTTATTCCCCCGCTCAAATTATCGTCCTTATACAGTGAAATTATACCATAAAGTAGACACTAAAAGAGTTCCAGAATTAAGCCCCTGATTTTACACTTTAGCTCTTATATTTATTTGTCCTATAAACATCAATGCACTGAAAAATAACATCTTTTGGGATAACCGAAATTCTACTTCTATTTAAGAAATCTTTACCACAAACAAATGTAAATAAATATTTTATTTTTACCATTTATTTTCTATCAGTAAACTTAAAATATATTTCTGCCTTTTTTCAAGTACATCTGGTGTCCATTGTGAATTTTGTTCAATAAATACTTTATTTGCATTAAATGCGTCAATCCTCTTTTTTAAATATACCTCTTTCTTTTTCTTGAAATCTGAGTTTCCTAGGGCACTGTTTTTTCTCTGACTTATAAGAACAAGATTTGCAATTTTATTTGTCCAAAAACACCTTTGATCTTCGGTAAAATCTATACACCACTCACTATTCTGAGGTGGATTTTGAGGCAAAATATGCTCAACAGTAATATAATTATAACCTGATAAATGTACTGTATTTTCCGAAAGCAAAAACTCCTGTTTTAAAAGCAAATATCTTGAGTACTGCTTTTTATAAATATCGCCACTAATATTATTAATAAAATCATCTTTGTTGATTTGAAACATCTTACTATTATTCAACAAATCCGTAACATTAGATTTATCAGTATCATCGATAACTTTTAATATATTATTCATAGCATCTAATCTAAGTGTTGGAGTAATTCCACACACCCAATCCCCAACAAATTTATATTCCAATTGTTTTAAAAATTCATCTAATCCATCGTATTTAAATTTAGCGAAAAATCTCATAATAGCTGGAATCCAATCTTCTGATCTAAGTCCAATTTTCATTATCGTAACTAAATTCTTGTAGTTATTACTCAATTTATCATCTGATAGTTCTATAATTCCATCATATATATTGCTGTACAGATTAATCAATTCAAAAGTTTCCTTTCCTCTCTTTAATTTGGGCATATTAGGTAATTTTACGTCATATACCTTCTGATTAAATTCATCTAATAAATTTGTTCTCGCTTTTTCTTTCACAAGTATTGTTCTGACGTATTGTAAAAATCTATCAAATCCATCTCCATACTTTCCTTCAATTTCCTCCCACATTCTTGCATACTTATTAACATCTTTTTCATTAACAAGTGCTCCTATATTTTGTGATTTCAAAATATCTGCATTAGTTAATGGTATTCCTCTATCATTTAATATTGTAAACATTCTAAATGCATCTTCTGTATTGTCTGTTGATACATATATAAATAAAGCTTTATTTAATATAAATCTAACAAATTCAAATAACTCCTTATCATCCTTATCCTTAAAAATATTACGGATAGTTATGATAGCATTTGCCATATTTGATAAAGAAATATTCTCCTCATTTTTATATTTATTAATTTCATATATAATACTAGTCCCATTTTCTCTTATAATATAACTCTTTATAAAATCCTCAACGTTATCTCTAATTTTATATGTAATTCTCATTCTTTCAGGAATATTAACGAGTAAATTTTCTTCTTGATAGATTGTTTTTTGTAAAGTTTCTTTTGCTAATGAATTTCCAATTGAATCTCTGAGCACTGCCATCATTATAAAAAAGGTAGTTAATCTTTGCTGTCCATCAAGTACCTCATATTCTGGGAACTCATCATTGGGAAGTTTTTTTAATACAAGTGAACCTAAGAAATAATCATTTTCAGGTTTATTTTCATAAGCATAGGTTAAGTCTTCAATTAATTCTATTATATTATCTGTCTGCCATACATAAGACCTTTGATACTCTGGAATAACAAACCAAAAACTCTTTGAAAATATTGTTTGTAATACTTCTTTATTCGCATCTATTTTACCATTTGCCATTTAAATTCATCTCCAAAATAAATTATATATTTGAAATTCAATATTACCTTACTCTCTTTGCTCTGAGATCACTAAACAAAACTTCAGCCATCATGTTCATAACAAATTTCATTTTTTCTTCATCACCAAATAAACTCATAAAAAATTTGTCATTTTCCTCATATCTATTAACTGCAACATTCTTAAACTTTTGTTCATATAGATATTTAAATAATGACTTATCATTAGATTCTGCTGCATTAACTATTTTTTTATCCTTTGCAAAATCTGACTTCATCTGTTCCAATACCTTGTCCTGTTCTGTAAATGTAGTGCCAAATCTTTCATTCATCTTTTTAATAATTACAGAAAGTGGATCTTCTTTCTTTTCTTTGCCGCCAACTCCACCTTTTATATTTGCAACATAACCTTCACTCTTTTCCATAGCTATGCTTCCTTCAAAAGTTTTAGATAGTTTGTAATATTCAAGAATAATCTTATCTGAAATATCCACTTTATTATTTTTGACTTTTGGAAGACATTTTTCTAAAAATTTGGCATACACAAAAAACTTCTGCATATCTTTATCATACATTCTACAAACTTGTATTATAAACGAATATATTCTAACAAAAGTAGAAAGTGATGATTTAAATTCTTCTCTTTCCGTATCTTTTTTAGCATTATATCTATCAATTGCTGGTTTAATACAACCTGTAAGAACAGCTTGTGCATTTTTATTATTTTCTTCATAATAAATTTCTGCAAAACGTTCTATTTCTGAAGGCTGATATATTTGAAACTCATCCAGTCCATTTTTTAAATCATATATAACATTAGGATCTGTTTCCTGTTCTAATATTGTAGCTTCATAATATGGCTGAAATGATTTTTGCATTTCGTCAGCACTATTAACAAAATCAAGTACAAAAGTATCTTCTTTACCTTTCATAGTTCTGTTAAGCCTTGATAGAGTTTGCACTGCCTTTACTCCACTTAATTTTTTATCTACAAACATTGTATGAAGGAGGGGTTCATCAAAACCAGTTTGGTATTTTTCAGCAACGATAAGAATATTAAAATCATCAGTATGAAAATACTCTTTTAATTGATCTTCTTTAATTGTTTCATCATTTTTATCTTTATTTATCTTTTCTTCTGTCCATTCTTCTCCTTCATCATTAACAGTTCCTGAAAAAGCAACTAATACATCTAAATCATTATATTCTTTTTCTTTGATATATCTTCTAAATTCAAATAAATACCTAACGGCATGAAGTCTTGAAGCTGTTACTACCATTGCTTTAGCCCTGCCACCTATTTTATTTTTAGTAATATTTCTAAAATGTTCTACCATAATCGCAGTCTTTTGTGCTAAGTTGTGTGGATGAAGGCTCTCATACTTAGCAACTTCTTTTGCACCTTTACTGGAGTCTATATCTGGATCATCAGCTACTTTCTTTGCAATCTTATAATACATTTTATAAGTAGTATAATTCTTTAACACATCAAGTATAAAATGTTCTTCTATAGCTTGTCTCATAGAATAAATATGAAAAGCCTTATAGGTACCATCAGGTTGTTTTTCTCCAAACATCTGTAATGTCTTTTCCTTTGGAGTAGCTGTAAAAGCAAAGAAAGACAAATTGTCTATTTGTCCATGTGATAAAAGTTCATCTAATAGTTTATCCTCATCATCTTTTCTTTTTTCCTCTTCTTCACTTTCCATTTTTCTATATTCTTCTAGTGCTTGTTCAGTATTCCCAAGTGCTTTTTTTAACTTCTTAGAAGCTTCTCCTGTCTGACTTGAATGTGCTTCATCTACAATTATTGCAAACTTGCCATCTGTTTGAATTTCTTTATAAATTACAGGAAATTTTTGAAGTGTTGTAATTATAATTCTCTTTCCGCTATTAATGGCATCTTTTAAATCAACTGCATGCTTATTCTTATCAATACACTCAACAACTCCAAGGACATGATCAAACTGATATATGGTATCTTGAAGCTGGCTATCTAATATTCTTCTGTCAGTAACTACAATTATTGATTGAAATATTGAATTATTATTTTCATCATGAAGACCTGAAAGTCTATGAGCTAACCATGCAATGGAATTAGACTTGCCGCTTCCTGCACTATGCTGGATTAAATAATTTTTACCCGCTCCATTTTTCTTAACATCTGCAAGTAATTTTGTTACTACATCTAATTGATGATATCTTGGAAATATTAAAGTTTCTTCCACATATTTATTTCCAGCTTTATCTTTCTTATCTTCTTTTTTAAGATGCATGTATTTATGAAGTATTTCCATTAATCTATCTTTGCACAAAATCTTTTTCCACAGATAAGCTGTCTGATATCCATTAGGATCTAAAGGATTACCAGCACCGCCAACATTACCACTTCCATTTGAACCTTGATTAAAGGGCAAAAAATATGTATTTTCTCCATTTAACTTTGTAGTCATATGCACCTCAAATAAGTCAACTGCAAAATGAACTAACACCCTATTTCTAAATTCAAAAATTGCATCTTTGCTTGATCTATCAAATTTATATTGATCAATGGCATTTAAAACACTTTGCCCTGTAAATTGACATTTAAGTTCCATCGAAACAACAGGAATACCATTTAAAAATAGTACAATATCAATACTGTTTTCATTAAATATAGAATAGTGGAGCTGCCTTGTACAATGCAATACGTTGCTATTGTACAATTTAACTGTTTCAGGATTTATAGATGTTTCCGGCTTGAAAAAGGCTACTTTAAATTGAATTCCCCTATCCTTAAACCCATGCCTCAAAACAGCTAATAATCCATTAGTTTTAACTTCTTTACAAAAACGTTTAACAAAGCTTTCTTCAGAAGAAGAACCATAAACAGCACAATATCTTTCCCATTTTTTTGGTTGAGTTCTTTTGATAAAATCAATCAGAGTTTCTTTATCTAACGCTAAGTTTCTATCAAAGTTTTTAGGATCTCCTTTTTCATAGCCACCTTCTGTAATAAGGTATTGTTCTATGGCTTCTTCAAAAGCTTTTTCCTTTAATTCTTCATCGCCCATGACTAAATCTCCTTCTTACAAGTTCATATGTTATACAAATTTCTATCCAACACTAATTTTATCTACTATAAGTTAGCTTAACACTACAAAATGGTAATCCATATTTTAATTGAAGTTTAATCATTTTTCCGCACTCCAATCCACGTTCTTTCTTCTACGAGTAGTTCTTTATTTTTAGTGTTGTATACGTACATTTCTCTAGTTTTATCCTTCTTATGTTTATCTGCATATTCTTTTAACGCTTCTTTTCCTTCTTCATAAGAATTTATAACAGAAAGTTCATCTATAACTCTTTTACCATCTTTTGAATGTGCTTCTATGGCTTCAAATAGTATTCATTTATCTGCATATATTTTTCTTGCCTCTTCCCATTTCATATGAAACATTCCCCTTTTAATACTATTTTAAAATTTATTGTTTATCCCATCGTTACCATTGCTAACGCTCCCATCGCACACAGCGAAAGCGACTATCACCAAATCAAAGATTTGGGATATCTGCTTTTCTTCAAAGTGGGGGATAAGCACTGCTACGCACCTGGATAAGTTCTTCCCCTAAAGGATAACGTATTCTAAGTGCTAAAGACACTAAGAATACTGTTAATAAGGTTCAGATGGGGAAAAGGCATTCCTTATAAGCAAACTCCACCTGAACCTTAGAATCTCTTGATATTATTAAATAATAAGCAAACTGCTGTACAAATCTTTAAAAAAATTCAGAGTTTAAAAATGAAATATATAATTATATACTTTTTACATGACACTTATATTTCTCTTTTTCCCGTTACACATTCGTATATTAAAGATTTTTTGTATTCTGTTAGTTTTTCTATTAATTTTTGCTTTTTAGTTATTGCTTTATCTATTGAAATTTGCTTTTTATTAATATACTGCGCAATTTTAGATTGTTCTTCATTTGATGGAACTGGAATGTTAAAGTTTAAAAATTTATCAGTCTGTAATCTCCATCTTCCCAATCCTGAAACACCCTGACCAAGCCCATAAAAAACCTTATTTACATAACAACATTGAAAAACATATTTATAATAATCCTTATCTCTGTTCTTATTAGTTAAATAAAATACTCTATAATCTGGACTTGTTACACCATTATACTTAGAACAATCAACAAATCCGGTTAACAAATCCATATGATTCATAATATAATCATTAACCTCAACAAGTTGGTATTTAGAATAATCCCTTGATATTTGACCTTCATTATTACTTATATCCTTAATTTTAATACCTGATTGTGTGACTGAAAGAATAGCATATCCTTCTTTTCCTGCAATATTTTTTTTAATCTTAAACTCATATTTTAGCCTTTTAACTTTCCAATGCTCTGGTATCTCTCCAATCCACTCAACGCCACTATCTTTCATCTTAACATTATCATTTAATCCTTTTGTTACAGCTTCTGTTATAATAGACTGCTTATACTCCTTTAATTTCTCTACTACTTGCTTTTGCTTTTCTATAGTTTCGTCTATTTTTGTACATTTGTTATCTAAGTAATTTGCTATCGGTATTTGCTGTTCTAGTGGTGGTAATATAATTCTTGCATCGGCAAAATCAGAGTATGAAACACCATATCTTGTGATGCCATTTGAACGATATTCAAACCACTTTCTTAAATAGTAGTAACCAAAAACATATTTTTCATAATATAGATTCATCTTATGAATGGGCCTAAATCTCATTAAATGATAACCAAATAATGTTCTTTGTAAATCCTCTTTTACAACTGTAGAATGTCCTATATCATCTGCTGTTTCAGATGAGTTCGTAAACAATACATCTCCTTTTTTTAACAAACAACTATCTGCTTTCCTATTTGTTGATGATACTACCAAATAATCATCACTATTTCCTATTTCCTTTAAACTATTTTTATAAACATTCATATAATGTACAGATTTATATAATTTTTCATCTTTTTGTATTTTTTTATCTACTCCATTTGCAGTCAAAATTCCAATATATTTTAATTTCTTTGTTTTCCAATCTTCTGGTATCTCTCCAATCCATTCAATTCCACTATCTTTCATCTTTCTAGTCATTGAATATTTCCTCCATTACACCACCTAAATCCATTTCTATTTCCATTATTTCTGTCATAATTTTCGTGGAAGGTCTTGGTGGAACATACTTGTAAAAATACCTTGTAAACGGAATTTCGTATCCTATTTTTGTTTTCTTTTCATCAATCCAGGCATCCGGTACAAAAGGTAATACTTCTCTTTTAAAATACTCTTGTATATCTTCTTTTAAAGGGACATTTTCAGTATCACGAAGTTTAGTATCTGCTGCCTTTTTCCCTTTTTTTAGTTCTGGAGTTCCATCTTCTTTTAGCTTTGGTCTTTCTACCACTATTTTAGAATATCCAAAGTCTTCATTATCAAATATCTTACTTATTTCACTTTCTTTAAATTCACCATAAAGCCTAGTTATTTCATCTATATAGTGCTTTGGTATATCATTTCTCTTATTTCCTAAAGATTTTCTACGCTTTTCATAAAGTTTGTTAGCATTGATAAGCTGTACTTTTCCTTTTCTAAATGAAGGTTTCTTATTGCACAATACCCATATATATGTTGCAATTCCCGTATTATAGAATATGTCATTTGGAAGTGCTACAATAGCTTCTAATAAATCATTTTCTAATATATATCTTCTTATTTCAGATGGGCCACTACCTGCATCACCAGTAAACAGAGGTGAGCCATTGTGTATTATTGCAGCTCTTGACCCACTTACTTTCATCTTTGATATAGCTGTTTCTAAAAACAACATTTGACTATCTCCTACTGCTGGAAGACCTGCTCCAAAACGTCCTGCAAAGCCTAATTTTGCCTCAGCTTCTACCATCTTTTTATCATTCTTCCATTCACGGCCAAAAGGCGGATTTGACAGTATATAATCAAATTTATCGTCTTTAAACTTGTCATCAGATAATGTATTGCCATTTTTAATATTATCTGCATTTTCACCTTTTATTAGCATGTCTGCTTTACAAATTGCATAAGTTTCATCATTAATTTCCTGACCAAAAGCTATAAGCTCTGCATCTCTATTTAGCTTTTTTAAATAATCTTCTGCAACTGATAACATTCCACCTGTACCACAAGCCGGATCATAAATAGTTTTAGCTATATTGCCCGTTAAAAGCTCACTGTCATTATAAAACAATATATTAACCATAAGTTCAATTACTTCTCTTGGGGTATAATGCTGTCCTGCATCTTCATTATGAGCTTCTGAAAATCTCCTTATTATCTCCTCAAATATATATCCCATTTCAAGATTTGATATTTTATCTGGATGCAAATCCGCCTGTGGTGTTGTAAATTCTTGAATTACTATGTACAATAGATTTTTTTCAGCAAGTCTTGTTATTTGATTGTCAAAATTAAACTTTTCTATTATATTACGTACATTTTCAGAAAAGCCATTTAAATATGCTCTAAAATTTGCTTCTATTCCATCTGGATCACTTAAAAGTTTTTCAAAATTAAATTTACTTATATTATAAAAGGAATATCCCGATTCTTTGCATAAAAAGACATCCTTCATCGGAAGGTTTCCTACTTGTTCATTTTTATTTAAAACTGCTTCTTTAGTATCAGCTAAAACGCAATCAAAACGTTTTATAACTGTAAGTGGTAAAATAACTTCACCATATTCGTGAGGCTTGTACACACCTGTTAATTTATCTGCAATTGCCCATATTAAATTGGCTTTTTCACTTATATTAGCACCTATTCCCATGTCATATCTCTCCTAATCTTTTGTTGTATACTTGTTATAATTATATCATAATTTATAATACTAAATATTTCCTTTAAAAATTAAGGCTTTGTCTTGAACACTTTAAGTTTTTACATAAAAAACATGAGTGCAACATAACATCTGCACTCATGTAAATTTCCAACCATATCATAATCCTATTTTCTATAAAAAAGATAACTGACTATCTCTATAAGATTTCATCTTCCTATCTATGGCCTTTTCATCTCCACATAATTCGCCAATCAGCATAGGAGACTTTTTATTATGCTTCAATAAATTCTTTTCAGCAGTATCTCTATTGAAGTTTGCATAGCAGTATAAACAACCATGTTTGCATGTATTATAAGCTCCTATATCAATGCTCTTTACACATCCACAAACTTCCCTCTGGTTTGGATCTTTATCTATAGACAGCTTTTCCCCAACTATCTTGGAAATCAACCTGTCATCTATACATTTACCATGCTTAATATTGAACTTTGATAGATCTATTTCTTCCGAACAAGTTTCAATAGTCACATTATACTTAGAAGCTATCTTTGAAAACTTCTCTGCTAACTCAAACATACCATCCTTATCTATCGGTAAAATGTTTATTTCTTTTAAATTTCGCTCTGTTTTCCTGTATAAATCTAAAAAGCTGATAACACACTTATTTGTATATGGGCACAATCTTTTTGCAAGATACTCATACCACTTATAATGGTAATCTTTTGTAAACTTATCAGTTAATATTATAGGATCATACCTCCATATAACTCTATCCTTACCAATTCGTTTTGATAATTCTATAAATGTATTTATCAAATACTTTTTCTCTGGAACGTTTGTCTCCAATGTCTTATCATATGAATTTAAAGTGAATTGAAAATAATAGTTGTATTCCTTAATTTCATCCAATCTTCTCATCATTTTTTTAGGATTTTTGGTCCAAAATACTATACAATCTATTACTTTAGGACTCAATTCAACTTTACTTACCTGCTTTGAATTAAATGGATTCTTCACTAATACAAATTCTTCTTTTATTCTATTGAAAAACCAATCACTATAAAAAGCTGGTATATCCGTTCTTCTACTTACACTTAATATCATAAAACTATCCTTCTAATCTAACATATATTCCTTTGCATCTGATTTTTTTCCTGATAACTCATTGATAAAAGTTGTCCCCAATATGAGAATGCCACCTAGTACCTGTATCAATGTCATTCTTTCTCCTAAAAATACACTTGACATAACTATTGCCGATATGGGATCAATATAGCTGAATATTGCTATTGTCTGCCCTTTAAGTTTTAGTATTGCAGA
The DNA here is from genome assembly GCA_036720575.1 of Clostridium sp. Classification (GTDB taxonomy): domain Bacteria; phylum Bacillota; class Clostridia; order Clostridiales; family Clostridiaceae; genus Clostridium_B. The sequence goes on along the minus strand of DAIMMR010000041.1, from coordinate 3,874 downwards.
AAAATACAGAAGATAAGCTATTCCCGTATGTATTATTCCCACAGCTAAAAGAAGTACAACAAATTTGAAATTCAATTGTGCAAAGGACAATTTTTCCGTAACAAGTACATAAGGCAATAGAACTACTGCAGCTGCAGTAAGTTGAACCATACCACTTTCCATACCTGATAAATTTTTTATAAATTTATTTATTATAATCACACTGGCATAGAGAACTGCTGCTGCAAGACCATATATAATACCTAGCAATTGGTTGTTTTCTGCCGCACTATTTCCAGCTCCCACTATTAAAAACATTCCTGCCATGGCACCTATGATACACATAATCTTAACTGCATTTAATTTTTCCTTCAATATAAATGGAGACAAAAACATGACAATTACAGGAGCAAAATAATAGCACAAAGTAGCTTTTGATACGGTGGTATATTTGTATGCTTGAAATAAAAAAATCCAATTGACACCTATGAAAGCTCCAGATATTATTAATGGAATCAAATTAGATTTGATGGTTTCCCAAGATGTCTTCTGCCTTGTTATGTAACTTGCTGTAAATAAAAAGATACTTCCTATTATTCCCCTTACCAATGCAATCATGCTGGAAGGCAAGTCTATATTTTTGACAAACAACCCAATGCTTCCAAATATTAGCATTGCAGCTATAAGTTTTATCTTTGCATTTTTCATCATTTAACTCCCCATAATTATATGTTAATATTTCCTATCATATATAGTGCAGCTCTTCCACTTATTTTAACCCTGTCACCACAAAGTTCACAATATAATGTTCCTCCGCATTTTGACAGCTGTTTTGCTGTCATCTTATCTTTATTCAATCTTTTTGACCAAAAGGGTATTAAATTACTGTGTGCAGAACCCGTTACAGGATCTTCATTTACACCAAGCTTTAGATAAAAACAGCGGGATACAAAATCCACATCACTGCCCTTTGCAGTTACGATAATTCCTAAGCCATCTTCTAATTTTAACATTTTAGAAAAATCAGGAGCTAAATTTTTAACCTGCCCTTCTGTTTCAACTACTATAAATAAATCCCTTGATAAATATGTTTCTATAGGTTTCACCCCAATGATATCCGAGATTATTTCTGGTATTTGAATTTTTTTAGACTCTCTTATAGGAAAGTCCATTTCATATAAATCACTTTTACGATTGACTTCAAGTATTCCACTTGCAGTATGGAATATCATTTTATCTGTCCCAGCATCTACATAATTGGAAACAACGTAGGAAGTCCCCAGTGTAGCGTGTCCACATAAATCTATTTCTGCCTTTGGTGTAAACCACCTTAGTTCATATTCATTTTTATTTTCACCTTCAACTACAAAAGCTGTTTCTGACAAATTGTTCTCCGCTGCAATTTTTTGCATTACATCATCTTGCAGCCACTTATCTAATACACATACTCCTGCCGGATTTCCCTTAAACACTTCATCTGTAAAAGCATCAGCAACATAATATTTCATATACTTAGCCCCCTCTTTGAATAATATTATATTACTATACTAACTATTCCTTGTAAACTGAACTATTATGCATCTTTACATGCTTCACAAATTCCATAATAAATATTACTCTGGCTATTGATTTTAAAATCATATATATTCTCAATAAACTTTTTCTGTTTATCCAATTCCTTTAAAATTTCACTATCAAAGGCTCCAATTATTTTTCCACATTTTACACAAACTAAATGTGGATGCTCAAATTTTTCATCCGGAATTATCAATTCATATCTTCCATAATTCTCATTAGTTTCAATTTTCCTCAGCACACCAATTTTTTCAAAATAAAGTATGCACCTATATACAGTGGCAATTCCAATCTTACTACAATAACTTTTTGAAAAATAATGAACCTCTTCAACAGTCATATGTTCATAGTTTTTCTCAAAAAAAGCCTTTAATACTGCACTCCTTTGATTTGTTAATTTACATCCCTTTTGCCGAATTACAGACTTTATTTTCTCTTGAATTTCCTGCGGTATCATATCTAAAATTTCCATTAAAAATTTCTAGACCAATGCTTAAGGTTATCATCTGATTCATGATGATGTTTATGAAATTCATGATGTCTATGATGATCATGAAGTCCACATTGTAAATCACTTGAATCACCTTCATTAAGAGATTTAGATAACTTTTCAGTAATCATAAGCATTTGTTTTATTTCTTCATCGGAAAGACTTTGAAATAGGGCCCCAACTAACTTTTGAGTAGAAATTCTTGATTCCTCCTCAACTTTTCTTCCACTATCTGTAATATAAATATGCATAACTCTCTGATCTTTATCGTCTTGTTTACGTTCAACAAGGCCAAATAGTTCCATCTTTCCTATCATCACAGTCATTGATGCAGGTCTCACATCCAGAATTTCAGCAAGCTGGCGTTGAGTAATACCTTCATTTTCTGCAACTATAGTAAGCATTCTCGATTGTCCCCCCATAAAGTGATTTTCTCCATGAGAAATCTTATGAGAAAAACGGTGCATTTGCCTTCCTAAACGGTGTAATTCTACAAATAATTTCATTGATTCTTCACTTACCATTTAAAATCCCCCCAATATGTTTAGTTAGCTAACTAACTTATTTTTATAATATCATTTCCTTCCCATATTGTCAATAACAATTTAGTTAGTTAACTAATAATTGTCGGGAATAAAAATATTATAAGATATGTACTATATTACTTCATTAATCTACCCTATATTATCTACTTGCAATGACATCTTAAATATATTATTATAATCTCATAAAAGGAAAACGACTACATTTCTAGTTGATAATTGTCCTTTTTATTATGAATTTTATAGTGTACAACTTCTGAAATATACGTTAAGCTTTTATTTTAAACCTACATTTAAACATTGGGAGTTCAAATTTGGATGAGGATATGTACTTTCTTATGAGTCCTTTTAAGGCATTAAAAGCGATAGATACATCTGTGAGAACACCCACCTATCGAGAGATAGGTGTCAAAATTAAAGTACCGATATTTTGGATATAAACATAAAATTCAAAGCCAATGCTTAATTAAGCATTGGCTTTTTAATATTTAGAAACAAATTATATGATAAATTTAAAGCTCTTTAATACAAAAATCCAGAAGGTTAGAGTAAAAGCTGATAATAAAGTAGTGGCCACAACGATACTTGAAGTCAAAACACCATCGTTGTTCATATTCTTTGCCATTATATAACAGCTAACTGTAGTTGGAGAACCAAGCATGATAATTAGAGCAACAAGTTCTTGATCTCTAAATCCAAGATATACTGCCAATGGTAAAAATACAGCAGCTTGAGCTACCAGTTTTATAAAAGAAGCTGCTAAAGTTGGTTTTATTTTTGCAAGGGCTTTTGTTCCTTCAAATCCAGCCCCAATAGTTACAAGTGCCAAAGGAGACGCCATAACTGCAAAATTTTTGAGTGTTTTGTCTATTATTTTAGGGAAATGAATATTTAATAGTGACACTATCATTCCCAGCAAAATTCCAATAATAATGGGGTTTTTTATAATATTGATGCATGCTTTTTTTATACTACCATTTCCTCCTCTGCTATCTTCACTTTCAAAAGTAAGTACAATAACAGAATATATATTGTAAAGTGGAACAGCTGCTATAATCATCATAGGAGCCATCCCTGCATTTCCATAAATATTTTGAATAAAGGCAATTCCCATTATAGCTGCGCTTCCGCGGAAAGAAGCTTGTGCAAAAGCCCCTGTCATAGAAGAATCTTTCATAACAGAGTTCTTGGCATCAGATGGAGTTTTGACTCCACCTGATGCTTATTAACAGCCTTCTAAGTGCTTCAGCACTTAGAAGGCGTTATCCTTTAGGGGAAATCGTTATCC
>DAIMMR010000515.1:0-2548 GCA_036720575.1 Clostridium sp. | reverse complement strand
CCCTATGATATAAAAATCATAGGGCGTATTTACCGCTGTACCACCTAAATTCAAAAAGATAAAGTTACATCTTTTTCTCATATGGATTACAAAATATCCTGTCTTTATAACGTAAGACTTACGGTTAAAACTACTAATTTAATTCATTTTTCTCCTCCAGAATCCATTCAATTCAAGCATAATTACTGTAATTTCACCTCATACAGCTCTCTAAAAACCTGTTTTTAAATTTACTTGCTTTCTTTCAAAGGATTTAAACTATATCGAATGTTATCATATATTCTACTATAAACCTGTAAAAAATGCTATGGAAATTTTTTCCTGAATTATATATATACTTTTACCTCATGCTCGCCCTCTCTTAAAAAAGGTATTGTATCTTGTGAAACCTTGTTTCCATCTAACCATATTCCCTTTTCATTGTCTTTTAAAACCTGTATATTGTAAATACACTTTCCTCTCGTGTATTTCATATTAAAACCCTTCCAACTGTCTGGTATACAAGGAGAAACTGTAAATCCTAATTTTTCTTTGAATTTCATTCCAAGTATTGACTCTATTCCAGTTCTATACATCCATCCCGCCGCACCTGTATACCAGCTCCATCCTCCTCTTCCGGTATGAGGCTCAACTGCATATACATCTGCTGCCATAACATAAGGTTCCACCTTATAAACCTGGCAATTTAAATATGTGTTACTATGGTTTATAGGATTTATCATAGAAAATGCACTGTATGCCTTGTTATTATATCCCATTTTAGCTAGCGCCAAAATTGACCATATAGCAGCGTGGGTATACTGACCCCCATTTTCTCTGACGCCAGGCACATATCCTTTAATATAACCTGGTTCTAAATTGGATTTATCAAAAGCCGGGCTTAAAAGCAATATAATTCCCTTATCTCTTCTTATGAGATTTCTTTCCAGAGCTTCCATAGCTTCTTTTGCTCTAGACTCTTTTGCGGCACCTGATATAACAGCCCAAGATTGAGAAATTGAATCAATTTGACACTCTTCATTCATTGCAGAACCAAGTGGAGTTCCATCATCAAAATAGGCTCTTCTATACCAGCCGCCATCCCATGCATTTTCCTCTATGTTTTCCCTTATAAATTCTTTTAACTCTAAGTATTTATTTGAACTTTCCACATCTCCTTCAAATGTACATATAGGTATGAATTTATCCAGTATATTATATAAAAACCATCCAAGCCATACACTTTCTCCCTGTCCTTTGTTTCCTACAGTACTCATACCATCATTCCAATCTCCAGAACCAATAAGTGGTATATTGTGACTTCCAAATTTAAGGGATTTTTCAATTGCTCTTATACAGTGTTCATATATGGTTCCGCTCTTTTCTGACACATTTGATATATTATATCTTTCATCTTCTCCATCTTGAAGGACAGTGTCTTCCAAATACAACGCTTTTTCAGACAATATGCTGTAGTCTCCCGTATTTTGTATATAGTCTTCTACTACATAAGGAAGCCAAAGCAAATCGTCGGAAAATCTAGTTCTAATTCCACTTTCAACAAATGGATGCCACCAATGTTGTACATCTCCCTCAAGATACTGTCTTGAAGCGCTGTATATTATGTGTTTTCTAGTTTCAAATGGATCTATATAGCAAATAGCCATTACATCTTGAAGCTGGTCTCTAAATCCATAGGCACCTCCAGATTGGTAAAAAGCTGTTCTTGCCCAATATCTGCAAGATATAACCTGATACATAAGCCAACCATTCAACATTATATTCATAGATTCATCTGGAGTATCCACTTGTATAGTTCCAAACAATTTTGACCAATACTCCTGAACCTTTTCTAATTCCATATATGCATTTTTTATACTACTATATTTTTCAACTACCCTTCTCACTTCTTCAGAGCTATCTTCTTCTCCAAATAAAATTAGTACCTCTTCTTCTGAATTTGTATCCAGTTCTACTTTTACATTCTCAGCTAAACAAGGATCAAATCCTGCCCCTACTTTGTTAGAAAATTGCTCACATTCCAGTGCTTTAGGTTTAGATATATCTCCTCCCCTACCTATGAATTCTTTTCTACTAGCAGTATAAGAAAGTTCTTCTCCTCCTAAAATTTTCATGTAACATATTCCTTTATTAAAGTGCTCACTATATGGATTTTTAGCATATATATATTCCGACTCCTTATTAAATCCTGTACATATATACTGTGCTGTCTGCTCATGGCAAACTCCCAATACTAATTTTGCATAATAAGTTATTGAAATCTTTCTTCTCTTTCCACTTATATTCTTTAACTTTATTTTTAACACTTTTACTCTTTCATTCATATCAGCAAAAACATCCATTTCGCCTACTATTCCATTAGCCTCATGTTTAAAATTAGAATACCCAAATCCATGTTCTATTACATATTGTCCTGAATCTCTTATAGGTTCGGGAGATATACTCCATATCTGTCCTGTAATCTCGTCTCTTAGATAAATGCTTTCAGACTCCCCATCCATAACTGGATCATTTGACCAGGTTGTAAGTTTATTTTCCCTACTATTTT
>DAIMMR010000040.1:0-17644 GCA_036720575.1 Clostridium sp. | reverse complement strand
TCTAAGGATTTTAGAGAACTTGTAGAAGAGGTGGCCATGCTTATGGCATATGAAGTTACTAGAAATCTTCAAACAGAGGATGTAGAAATAGAGACACCTATATGTAAAACAACTTGTAAAATGCTTTCAGGTAAAAAAGTTGCTATAATACCTATACTAAGAGCAGGTCTTGGAATGGTAGGAGGAATGATAAAACTTATTCCTGCAGCAAAAGTAGGACATATAGGATTATATAGAGATGAAGCTACATTAAAGCCAGTAGAATATTTTTGCAAGTTACCGCAGGATATAGGAGAAAGAGAAGTAATTGTTACAGATCCAATGCTTGCTACAGGAGGATCTGCATCCGATGCCATAACTATATTGAAGAAAAAAGGTGCTAAGAATATAAGACTTATGTGTTTAATAGCTGCACCAGAGGGAATAAAAACAGTAACAGAAACTCATCCAGATGTAGATGTATACATAGCATCAATTGATGAAAAATTAAATGAAAATGGATATATAGTACCAGGACTTGGAGATGCTGGAGACAGGTTATACGGAACAAAATAATACCGTTAAGTGTAGGAATGAGTTCACTTATAATTTAAGTGAACTCTTTACTTTAGAATTAAAACCGTTGTGGATTGTTTTAAAACTTTGATTAATAGTTTATAATATAGGTTGTAATAATTATATATCAAGGAGATATTTATTATGAGAAAAGATTGGGATAATTATTTTATAGATATCGCATTTAAGGTTGCGGAAAGAAGCACATGTCCTAGGCTGCATGTAGGGGCAGTTCTTGTTAAAAACAGAAGGATAAAGGGAACTGGATATAATGGAAGTCCCAGAGGCTTAGAGCATTGTGAGGATGCAGGGTGTTACATGAAGAACAATCATTGTGTAAGAACAATTCATGCAGAAGTAAACTGTTTACTAGAGGTAGCTCCTGATGATAGAGAAAGCTCAACGTTATATGTTACCCATATGCCTTGTCCCGAATGTCAAAAATTAATAATTACCTGTGGAATTAAAAGAGTTGTATATTGTGAGGAGTATACTCCAGAAATTAATTGGTTTGAAAAAGCATCGGGAATCGAGTTAATATGCATAAAGAGATGAGAATAACAGAATGTGTAGAAAACATAAGATGTGATTAAGGAAGGTTATTATGAATAATTTGTATTTATTTGCAATAGTTTCAATAATATTTTCAGTTATACTTACACCCTTCATTAAAAAGCTCGCCATTAAACTAGATATTATGGATGTGCCTAAAGATAATAGAAGAATACATAATAGGCCTATACCACTTTTAGGTGGATTGGCTATATACTTTTCGTTTATAATTACTCTGTTTTTAAAAATGGGTAAGCTTACAGAATCGGAAACGGGACTTATATTAGGAGCTACTATTATAGTAATAGGAGGAATCCTAGATGATAAATTTGATATAAAGCCCTGGTGTAAACTGTTGTTTCAATTAGCAGCAGCAGGGGTTTTGATAATTTATGGAATAAAAATAGAAATAATTACAAATCCCTTTAATAGTATATACCAGTTTATAAATATAGGAGTAATGTCCATTCCTCTAACTATAATATGGGTAATTGGAATTACTAATGCACTCAATTTAATTGATGGCCTGGATGGTTTGGCAGCAGGTATTGCATTTATATCTTCTATAACTATTTTTATTATAGCATTGTTGAATAATAGATATGAGGCGGCCGTGCTTACTAGTATATTAGCTGGAGCAATACTTGGCTTTTTACCTTATAATTTTAATCCAGCATCTATATTTATGGGAGATACTGGGTCACAGTTGCTTGGCTTTTTACTTGCAGCTATATCTATGGAGGGTGCAATAAAATCTGCTGCAGCTTTTTCTGTAGCTGTACCTATTTTAGCACTTGGAATACCAATATATGATACGTTATTTGCAGTGATAAGAAGAAAAATAAATGGAAAACCTATTATGCAAGCAGATAGAGGCCATTTGCATCATAGACTTCTTGATATGGGGCTTACACAAAAACAGGTTGTTATGATAATGTATAGTATAAGTGCAGTGTTGGGGAGTATTTCTATAATAGCCATGGAGATAAATGCACAAAAATCATATTTCCTTTTAATAATAGTTATGGTTATTTTGGTTTTTATGGCCTGGAAGGCTGGATTTTTTAAACATAGGGAGTAAAAAAGGAGGTTTTTAATATGAACAAAATTAAATGTGTTACTATATTTGGCACAAGACCAGAAGCAATAAAAATGGCTCCTTTAGTTAAGGAACTTGAGAAGAGAGAAGAAATAGATAATAGAATATGTGTTACTGCTCAACATAGGGAGATGCTTGACCAAGTTTTGCAGCTTTTTAATATTATTCCTGATTTTGATTTGGATATAATGAAAAATAATCAGACATTAACAGGTATAACTAATAGAGTACTTCAGGGACTTGAGAAAATATTTGAAGAGGAGAAGCCTGATTTAGTACTTGTTCATGGAGACACGACTACTACTTTTGCAGGAGCACTAGCTGCTTTCTATAAAAAAATAAAGGTTGGGCATGTAGAAGCAGGACTTAGAACTTACGATAAGTATTTTCCATTTCCAGAAGAAATGAATAGAAAGCTTACAGGTGCTATAGCTGACCTTCATTTTGCACCGACTGCTGGATCAAAGTCCAATTTGTTAAAAGAAGGTGTGTCTGAAAATCAAATATTTGTAACTGGAAATACAGTAATCGATGCTATGAAGTTTACAGTAGAGAAGGATTATAAATTTAGTAATGATGAATTAAATACCATAGATTATGATAATAAAAAAGTTATAATGGTAACCGCTCATAGGCGAGAAAATTGGGGAGAGGGTATCAAGAATATTTGTAGTGCATTAAAAAAGATTACAGACGAAAATAAAAATATAGAAATTGTTTATCTGGTACATTTAAATCCTGTAGTAAAGGATATGGTATATAAAATACTTGGAAATGTTTCTAGAGTTCATTTACTGCCTCCACTAGATACTAAGGAAACACACAATTTAATGAATAAATGTTTTATGGTTATGACTGATTCTGGTGGACTTCAGGAGGAAGCACCCCATCTTGGAAAGCCCGTATTGGTGCTTAGGAATGTGACTGAAAGACCGGAGGCTGTAGAGGCAGGTACAGTAAGACTTGTGGGAACAGATGAACAAAAAATAATAAAGTTAGCTAATGAGCTTATAAGAAATCCTAAGGAATATGATGTGATGAGTAAAGCTATAAATCCTTATGGAGATGGTAAGGCAGCTTATAGAATAACAGAAGCTATTTTACAGTATTTTAATTTAGCAAAGAGTAGGTATAGTGAATTTAAATCAAATTAGAAAGCTATAATTTTGAATTTTGTCTGTAAAGCTTATCCTTTTCAAAAGAAATGATTATACATTTTATCATAATTATATAGACAATATAGTAATATATGATGTTAATATATAAATATATGGTTAAAAAACAGCATATTTTTTCTCATTTTAATTATTTGTACTATAATATTACATTGAGTGTATTGTATATTTAAAAGATATTTGGTACAATTAATTAGTTAAATAAATTCTAAATTGTAAATTATCAGAATCCTTATTGGAAATACATAGATTTATTGTAGTTGTAGCGGCAATGTGATATTTTATATTTAAGTACAAAAAATATAATAGGTTTCCAATAAAGTAATGGAGGAAATGAAAGTGCAAAATGATCTTCGATGTATGTTCAAGAAAGTTTTGATTTTTGATGTAGTAATAGGAATAACTTTAGTTATTTTAACTCAATGGTTGTTTAGAAACTATTCATTAGTAGTATTGCTTGGACTGGGTATAGCTTTTATAAATTTTATAGCAAACGGAATGATAACAGAATATGCACTTTTAAATAAAACTATAAAATATAAAATTATTGCTTTTATAAGTTTCATAACTAGAGTAGTAATAGTGTGTGTTATAGCATTAGTACTTTTTAAGATTAATAAATTTAATGTGGTTGCTTATATGTTAGGATATAGTTTACAATTTATATCTTTAACGTTATATGGAATAATATAACAGACAAATAAATTATGGAAGGGAAGTGATTATTTGGAGAAATTTGTACCTTTATTTTACCTGAATTTGTTTGGATACAAATTTGGGGTTACCTCAAGTTTGTTTATTCAGTGGGTAATAATTGGAATATTAACAATACTGGCTATTGTATTCACAAGAAACTTGAAGAAGATTCCTAACAAAAAGCAAAATGTTGTAGAAATACTGGTAGAAACTTTTAATAAGCTTGTAAAAGAAAATATGGGAGAGGGATATGCTGCTTATGTTCCATACATAGGTACACTTGCTATGTTCCTTTTACTTATGAACTTAGCAGGTTTAGTAGGTTTAAAACCACCAACGCTTGACCTTAGTGTAGTTGCGGGTTTAGCATTAATAACGTTTGTTCTTGTGCAAGCAAATAGTATTATAAAGATAGGTTTAGGTCATTATTTCTTAGGTTATTTTCAACCTTATGCGGGAATGTTGCCTTTAAATCTTATTGAAAGATTTATGTTACCTGTATCTCTAACATTGAGGTTATTTGGTAATATGACTGCAGCTATTGTTATAATGGATATGGTTTATAATGCATTAGGCAATATAGCTTGGGTAGCACAACTTGGTATTCCAGTACCACTCCATGCATATTTTGATGTATTTGATGGTACAATTCAAATGGTTATATTTATAATGTTAACGATGATTAACATTAGAATTACAGCAGAACATTAATATTTAATTATCAATAAGATGTAAAATAAAATATAATTATTTTAATAATTATTTAGGGAGGAAGAAAAATGGGTAATATTGATTCAAAAGCATTTATATCAGCAATGGCAGCAATAGGCGCAGGGCTAGCAGCATTAGGTTGTTTAGGAGGAGGTATTGGAACAGGTAATGCTGCAGGTAAAGCAGTTGAAGGTGTTTCAAGACAGCCAGAAGCAAGTGCTAAAATCATAAGCACAATGGTCGTTGGTGCTGCATTCTCAGAAGCAACATCAATATACGCATTATTAGTTGCATTATTACTAATATTTACTAAATAGTGCATAGCATATTATCAAAATCTATGCCTGAAGGGAGGCTTTTATAATAGGATGGAGATACATGTTTCTCAAGTTATTGCTACTATTATAAACTTTCTAATACTATATTTTATTCTTAGACATTTTCTATTTAAACCAGTAAATAATACTATTGATAAAAGGCAAAATGAAATAGTAACTAAGATAAATAAAACAGAAGAAGATATGAAAAAAGCAGAAGAATTAAGAATAGAAAATAAAAATAAATTAAGTTTAGCAAAGCAAGAGGGAAAAAATATAGTTGAAGATTATAAAGTAAAAGCCGGAAAAGTTTCCTCAGATATACTAAAAGAGGCTCATGAAGAAGCTCAGACTATAGTTAATAGAGCAAAAGTCGAAGCTGAAAGAGAAAAAGAAAAAGCAGCAGATGAAATAAAAGGTCAGGTTGTAGATTTGGCTGTTTTAGTATCTTCAAGGGCTTTAGAAGGATCTATAGATGAAGAACAACATAGGAGACTTATTAAGGATTTTATAGCTAAGGTAGGTATCTAACTATGTATGAGTATTTAGATAGGAGATACGCTCTCGCACTTTATAAAATTGCAGAAGAAAAAGGTAAAGTAGAGCAGTATTTAGATGAATTAAGGCAGGTTGTAGCCGCTATAAAAGGTAATTCTAAATTTTTGGAAATTATAAAACATCCAGAAGTAAGTACATCAGAGAAGAAAAAGATGTTTACTGAAATCTTTAAAGATAAGGTGAATGAAGACATACTTTCATTCTTATTAGTTCTTATAGAGAAAGATAGAATTAATGAAATTGATGGAAAACTTAGAGAAATGGAAAATATATATCTTGAGAGTAATAATACTGTTAAGGCAAAAGTAAAAACAGTTGTTGCTTTGAATGATGATGAGAGAAACACTTTAATTGAAAAGCTAGAAAAGAAATTTAATAAGAAAGTTTTGATTGAAGAAGAAATAGATCCTAGTATAATAGGTGGGGTTTATGTTGAGGTAAATAATGAAGTTATTGATGGTAGTATAAGGTCAAAACTTTCTGAAATGAAAAAAATAATGCTTAAGGGAGAACAGAGGTGAGCCTATGGACATAAAACCTGAAGAAATAACTTCAATTATAAAAGATGAAATACAGAAATATGAAAAGAAAATAGAAACAGTTGATTCAGGTACAATAATTCAAATCGGTGATGGTATTGCTAGAGTTTATGGTCTTAATCAATGTATGGCAAATGAACTTTTAGAGTTTCCAAATGATGTTTATGGTATGGCTTTAAACCTTGAACAGGATAATGTAGGTTGTGTTCTTTTGGGTTCCCAGAAGGGAATAAAAGAAGGAGATACAGTTAAAAGAACAGGTAGAGTTGTAGAAGTACCAGTAGGTGAAGATATTGTTGGAAGAGTTGTGAATTCACTCGGACAGCCTATTGATGGAAAAGGCCCTATAAAGACATCAGAAACTAGACCTGTAGATCTTGTAGCTCCGGGAGTTATAACAAGACAGTCAGTTAAGGAACCACTTCAAACTGGATTAAAGGCTATAGATTCAATGATACCAATTGGAAAAGGACAAAGAGAGTTAATAATAGGAGACAGGCAAACAGGTAAGACTGCTATTGCCATGGATACTATTATAAATCAAAAAGGGAAAGATGTAATATGCATATATGTAGCTATAGGTCAGAAGCAGTCTACTGTAGCTCATATAGTAAATGATTTAACGGAAACAGGTGCTATGGACTATACCATAGTAGTATCAGCATCAGCATCTGATTCAGCACCACTTCAGTATATTTCCCCTTATGCAGGATGTTCCATGGGTGAATATTTTATGAATAAGGGAAAAGATGTACTTATAGTGTATGATGATTTATCTAAGCATGCAGTTGCCTATAGAGAAATGTCATTATTACTCCGTAGACCGCCAGGAAGAGAAGCATATCCTGGAGATGTATTCTATTTACATTCAAGATTACTTGAAAGGGCTGCAAAGCTTTCTGATAAGCTAGGTGGAGGATCACTTACAGCACTTCCTATAATAGAAACTATGGCAGGAGATGTTACTGCATATATACCAACAAATGTTATTTCTATAACAGATGGTCAGATATTCCTAGAATCAGAGCTTTTCTATGCGGGTCAAAGACCAGCTATAAATGCAGGTATATCCGTATCCAGAGTTGGTGGTAATGCACAAATTAAAGCGATGAAGCAGGTAGCAGGCACTCTTAGATTGGATTTAGCACAGTATAGAGAACTTGCATCATTTGCTCAATTTGGATCAGACCTTGATAAAGAATCTATGAAGAGACTTGAAAAAGGTAAGAGATTAACAGAAATATTAAAACAACCTCAATACAAACCAATGCCTGTAGAAAATCAGGTAATGATACTGTTTGCAGCTGGTAGAGAGCTTATAATGGATGTACCAGTTGAAAAGATTGTAGAGTTTGAGGGAGAATTTCTTGACTACATGAATACTCATCATAAAGAAATAGGTGATGAAATAAGAAATAAAAAAATTATATCCGATGAATTAAGTGATAAACTTGGAAATGCTATAGAGGAATTCAAAAAAATATTTTTAGCAGAGGCATAGTTTCTTCTGCGGGAGGTGAAATATGGCAGGGGCAGGACTTGTTAAAATAAAAAGAAGAATTAGATCAATAACCAGTACTCAAAAGATAACAAATGCCATGGGACTCATTGCCACCTCTAAACTTAGAAAAGTTAGAAAAAAGCTTGGGGCAAATAATAAATATTGTGAACTATTTAGTTCCCTTATGAATGAATTTGTTTTAGGATCAGAGGGAAGAAACATTTATATACATGGTAATAAAAGCAATAAGAAACTTTACATAGCTTTAAATTCAGATACAGGATTATGCGGAGGTTTTAATGGTGGTGTAGTAAATGAAGCAGATGCTGCTATGTCAAAAAATAAAGAAAATTGTCTTTTAATATCTGTGGGACAAAAAGGAAGAATGTATTTTAAAAGACTTAAATATAGTACAGAAGCAGAATACGTGGATATTTCAGATGTCCCTACTATAAATGAAGCAGATACCATAGTATATAAGGCTCTAGACCTTTATAAAAGTGGCAAAGTTGGAGAAGTTAATATAGTATATACTAAGTTTATTTCAACAGTTAGACAAAATGTAGTTGTTGAAAAATTACTTCCATTGGAAGCTGAGAAAAAAGAAAAAACAAATTATCTTGTTAAATTTGAACCGTCAATAGATGAAATGATGGATGAAGTAGTACTTTTGCACTTAAAGCAAAAAGTACTTAACTGTATGGTAAATTCAAAAGTAAGTGAACAGGCTTCCAGAATGACAGCAATGGATGGGGCAACTAAAAATGCAAATGATTTACTGGATAAATTGAATCTTAAATACAATAGAGAGAGACAATCTGCTATTACGCAGGAAATAACGGAAATAGTTGGAGGAGCAGAAGCTCTTAAGTAAGGAGGGACATTGATGCCAAATATAGGCAAAGTTGTTCAGGTTATAGGACCTGTAGTAGATATAAAGTTTGATACAGAAAACCTTCCTAATATATATAATGCCGTAGATATAAAATCAGGTGATAAAAAAATTGTTACAGAAGTTGCGCAACATTTGGGTGATGATGTAGTAAGAACCATATCTATGGAAAGCACAGATGGATTAATGAGGGGTATGGATGCAGTAGATACAGGATCTCCTATATCTGTACCTGTAGGTGAGCAAGTTTTAGGAAGACTTTTTAATATGCTAGGACAGCCAATTGATGAACAGGGAGAAGTGAAGGCAGAGCAATATTATCCTATTCATAGACAGGCACCAAGTTTTGAAGATCAATCTGTTAAGCCTGAAATGTTTGAAACTGGTATTAAAGTTATAGATCTTCTTGCACCATACCAAAGAGGTGGAAAAATAGGACTGTTTGGTGGAGCTGGTGTTGGTAAAACAGTTCTTATACAGGAACTTATAAACAACATAGCAAAAGAACATGGTGGATTATCAGTATTTACAGGTGTTGGAGAAAGAACAAGAGAAGGAAATGACCTATATTATGAAATGCAGGAATCAGGAGTTATAAAGAAGACTGCTTTAGTATTTGGTCAGATGAATGAGCCGCCTGGAGCAAGAATGAGAGTTGCACTTACAGGACTTACCATGGCAGAATACTTTAGAGATAAGGGTCAGGATGTACTTTTATTTATAGATAATATATTCAGATTTACTCAGGCAGGATCTGAAGTTTCAGCGTTACTTGGTAGAATACCTAGTGCCGTTGGTTATCAGCCAACTCTTGCAACTGAAATGGGTGCTCTTCAAGAAAGAATAACATCCACAAAAGAGGGGTCTATTACATCTGTTCAGGCAGTATATGTTCCAGCAGATGACTTGACTGACCCGGCACCAGCTACAACATTTACGCATCTTGATGCAACTACAGTTCTTTCTAGATCTATATCAGAAATTGGTATATATCCTGCTGTTGATCCACTTGCATCTACTTCAAGAATATTGGATCCAAGGATTGTAGGAGAGGATCATTATAAAATAGCATCAGATGTTAAACATATACTTGAAAGGTATAGTGAACTTCAAGATATTATAGCAATACTTGGTGTAGATGAACTTTCAGAAGATGATAGATTAGTAGTTATTAGAGCTAGAAGAATTCAAAGATTTTTATCACAACCATTTTCTGTTGCAGAACAATTTACAGGATATCAGGGTAAATATGTTCCAATAAAGGAGACTATGAGAGGCTTTAAAGAAATTCTTCAAGGTAAATATGATGATTTGCCAGAAACTGCTTTCTTATTTAAAGGAAGTATAGATGAAGTGGTTGAAGCAGCTAAAAATATGGAAAAAAGTTAAAGTGATTTATTAAGCAAAATTGGTTTGAGAGAATTTTGTTTAATGTAAATTTTAAAGGAGATTAATATGTCAGAAGTTTTAAAATTAACTATCCTTACTCCCGATAGAGAATTCTATGAAGGAGAAGTAGTAGAAGTAATAACGGAAAGTATTCAGGGCGACATAGCAATTCTTCCAGACCATATGCCTTTGGTTACCACTTTAAAACCTGCAAATACTGAAATCGTTCAAAAAGATGGCAAAAAATTAAAGGCATTTACATCAACCGGAGTACTGGAAGTAATAAATAATGAGCTAAAAATTTTATGTGATTCTTGTGAATGGCCAGATGAAATAGATATAGATAGAGCAAAAGCTGCTAAAGATAGAGCTGAAAAAAGATTAACTAATCAGAAAGACGGAGTCGATGTAAAAAGAGCAGAAATGGCATTGGCTAGGGCACTGGCTAGAATTAATCTGAAATAATGGAGCTTTTGACAATTTGCTGTATTTTAATTGAAGATAAAAAAACACTATCAAAAAATCATTAAAATAATGATTTTGGATAGTGCTTTTTTTATATATAAAAATATTCACATTTTGTTATTTGAATTTATATACTAATATAGGTCCTTCCTATGGAATCTTTATTTTTTGAAGTACTAATAGTCAGTTTTCTAGTACAAAGAAAAAACTATCAAATAGAACCTAGCAGCGTAAAACTAAGTAGGAATTTATTGAATATTAAAAGGAAAAGTTGTCCATAATTTTTAAAGAGAAATAGAAGGGGGTGAAAATGTCCTGCTTAATTTTATGCAGAACTAAATATATATGAAGAAACTAAAAATATTAAGCTGTTTATTGGTTCTTATATTTTCTTTTCAATATTATGTTTGTGCTTCAGGAGATAATTTGGATGTAAGATCTATTTTATTCCAAAAATCTGTTTCTAATGTAAAGGAAACAGATATGTTTAAAAACATACTAGAAAAGACTAATAGTACGCCAGTGGAATATGGAGTTACGGCTACTTTTAATACTTCTAGCAATAAGGAAAATGTTGTAGATGAAATATTTAAGGTATTAACGAGATATAGTGAATGTAACAAAAAAATGTGGAGAAATAATAAAATTTATTGTATAGAATTTAATGGATATTATGCAGAGGGCTATGTAGAAGGTGTAGAAAATGAAAATTATAATATCATTACAGTTAACATTACACGAAAATCCAGTCAGTATAAATTACAGGATTTGAAAAGTATGGTAGATAGATCTCTAGGTGATAGAAAAGAAAAGTGTAAGTATTTTGAATATGTAAAAGCAAAAACTCAGAAGCAAGACGTAAGTAGTGTAAATAGTGAAGTTAAAAACATTTTAAAATGCTATGGCACATCTGACATTAGAACTATAGCTTTAGAGGAAGGATACAGTTCTACTGCTTATACCCATAAGTATGAGCCAATACAAAGTGGCACAGGTTTAATAGATTTTAACTATGCTGTTGTAAAATATGATACAGGCACTTATATAATTATGGGAACTCCAGAAATAATGGTGACATATTAGGAATCATATAATATGGATGTTTTTGTTAAATGTAACTTATAAGGCGGTACAAAAATTAAGTAACATATTAGCAATTATAGAATGGAGGAACATTATGAGTAAAATAGTAGTTAAGGGAGGAAATAAACTGCATGGGGAAGTAAATATCAGTACTGCTAAAAATTCTGTATTGCCTATTATAGCAGCTTGTATTTTAAGTGAAGATAAATGTGTAATAGAAAAAGTACCAATGCTTGAAGATGTTTTTGTAATAAGTGATATATTGAGGAGTATATCTGCAGATATAAATATAGATAAAGATACAAATAAAGTCATAATAGATGCATCTAATATAAAAGATTGTAACCCATGCAGCGAATTGGTAAAAAAAATGAGGGCGTCATTTTTAATAATGGGTCCTATGATAGCTAGGTTTGGAAAGTTCAGATTATGTCTCCCAGGGGGATGCAATATTGGAACTAGACCTATAGATCTCCATTTGAAGGGGTTAAGTGCATTGGGAGCAGAGGTGAATGTAGGTCATGGATATGTAGAAGCAAGTGCTAAAAAATTGATAGGAGATAAAATATATTTAGATTTTCCTTCAGTAGGGGCTACAGAAAATATAATGATGGCATCAGTAATGGCAGAAGGAGAAACTATAATAGAGAATGCAGCAGAAGAGCCCGAAATAGAAGATTTAGCAAAATTTTTAAATAGCATGGGGGCAAATATTATTGGTGCAGGGTCAGGTACTATTACAATATTAGGAGTAAAAAGCTTAAAGGGAAGTACCCATAGACCAATATTTGATAGGATAGAATCTGGTACTTTTATGGTGGCAGCTGCTATAACTAGAAGTAAAATTAAAATAAATGGTGCTAATGAAAAATACTTAAAACCTATAATCGCTAAGTTAACTGAAGTTGGAGTTCATATAAGCTCACAAGGAAGTAGTTTGATTGTAGATGGAAGTGATGAATTAAGACCTGTAGATATTAAAACTATGCCCTATCCGGGATTTCCAACTGATATGCAGTCACAGATGACAGGACTTTTATGTACTGTTATGGGTACAAGTATAATAACAGAAACTATTTTTGAAAATAGATTTATGCACGTAGCAGAGATGAAAAGGATGGGAGCAAACATAAAGATAGATGGAAGAAGTGCCGTTATAGAAGGTGTAAAAAAGCTTACTGGAGCAGAAGTTAAAGCAACGGACTTAAGAGCTGGTGCAAGCCTTATACTTTGTGGGTTAGCAGCAGAAGGTGAAACAGAAATTGCAGATATATACCATGTAGATAGAGGTTACGTAGATATTGAAAAAAAATTAAAAGCACTAGGAGCTGATATTGAAAGGATAAATGAATAATACTCCTATTATATATATTATTAGACAAAGAGAAGATTAGAATAAAATTTTTTCTTTGTTTTTTTATTGGAATATTTTATAAGATGCGGCAATAAAAATATAATATTGTAGTTCAAAATATATATAAGGCATTTTCAAAGAAGTGACTTGTTATTTTCTTTCAAACGCCTAACAGGAGAAAAATATGAAGGGTGATATATTAAACTTTTTAAAAAAATTTATTATTTTAGTGTTTATGGGTACATTATTTGTAATTGTACTCTCCTTATTTATGGTGGGAATGGGAAACCCAAAACATGATAACTTACCTCAATTCCTAATAAAGTCAAAAAATATAATACTAAAAAAACAGGATACCAGGTCAGAAAAAATAAAGGTGTATATAACTAAAGAAAATACAGTAAAAGAAATGGATTTAGAGCAATATGTAACAGGAGTAGTAGCTGCTGAAATGCCTGCCGAATTTTCAGAAGAAGCGCTTAAAGCACAGGCTGTGGCGTCTAGAACTTTTGCAGCTGCACATATGGAGGCGTATGGAGGCAAAAAATACAAGAGCAATACAGGTGCAGATGTATGTGATACAGTCAAGTGCCAGGTATTTGTTAATAAAGAAGATAGGATGAAAAACTGGCCTAAGAGTGATGGGGATAAGTATTGGAGCAAAATTGTAGATGCAGTACAAGCTACTTCAGGACAGGTACTGACTTACAAAAATAAATTGGTGATGGAACCCTACTATTTTGCAGTAAGTTCAGGGAAAACTGAAAATTCAGAAGATGTATTTGGAGAAGGAGAGGGATATTTAAAGAGCGTGGAAAGTCCAGGAGAAGAAAGTGCACGAAAATATAAAACTTCAGTGGAAATGTCATATGTAGATTTTATAAATAAGGTAAACTCAAGTTATCCTAATTCAGGGTTATCTCTAGAAGGTTTATCCAATCAGGTAGTTATAAAAAGTAAAAATGAAGGTGGTTCTGTAAAAGAAATTACACTTGGTGCCATTACTATATCTGGCACGAAATTTAGAATTATTATGGAATTGAATTCGGCAAACTTTAGTATAGATTTTAAAGATGGTGTCCATATTCGATGCATTGGATATGGACATGGAGTTGGAATGAGCCAGTGGGGAGCTAATTACATGGGTAAAAACGGAAAAAATTATAAAAATATATTGTCTCATTATTATGAGGGAACTAGTCTAGAAAATGTAAACTTATTTAAAAAGTAATAATTATATCCGCTGATCACGTGTTAATAGAATACATTAAACAAATATTAAGTAAAAAAGAGGGAATTTTCCTCTTTTTTTTGTAAAAATATTTCATAAAATATGTATTTTTTTCTATTGTCTGGACAAACTACAAAAAGGAGGTGTTATTATGAACAAAAAATCTTTTAACAAAGCATTCAACTTTTTAAAAAAGGAGAGCTTTTATGTAATACTGTTTATATGTTTATGCATTGCAGTAACAGCGGCAGTAATAACAGCAAGAAATAATAAAAATCAAAGTGCACAGCTTCAAAAAAGTCAGGCTGTAGAGCAGAAAAAAATTAGGGAAACAGCAAAGGCAAATGAAAAGCCTTCTTCCAATTATAACAATGCTCTTCAAGTAAAAAAGGATAATAAGGCAAAATCCAATGTATCTAATAATGAAGCATCGAAGGGAGTATCTAACTCAGTAAGCACTTCCTTTCAAAAGCCAGTAGAGGGTGATATTGCAAGAGGTTATTCAGAGAATCCAGTATATTGGGATTCTACAGGAACTTATAGACCAAACTTAGGATATGATATACAAACTCCACTTGGCAAACCCGTGTTTGCAGCTATGGATGGAAAGGTAGAATCAGTAAATACAGCAACACAGGATGGAGTAGAAGTCATTATAGATCATCAAAATGGGTTAAAAACAGTTTATTCTAACCTAGATCCAAGTGTGAAAGTTAGCACAGGTCAAACCATAAAAAAAGGAGCAGTTATTGGAGTAGTTGGAAAAAGTACATTGAGATCAGCTTATGAAAAATACGGAGATCACTTGCACTTCGCTGTTTTGAAAGGAAAAGAATTTGTTGACCCAGGTAAATATATAAAATACTAATATTTGGCCATTTCTTAGAATTTTATGGAGAAATGGCCCATACACAATGAATTTTAAAATATTAACCAGCATATTTATAAATATATAGGAACAAGTAATTAGCAGAGATTATTTAGTTTAATGATAAATACGAGTAAATACGTTTATGGATATATAATGTAAAGTTTCATCATCAATTGTTGATTGTAAAACGGTAACTGTAAAAAGGAGTTGAATAAAATTGAAAGATTATATTGAAGAAAGGGTTTTGGAAGTTGCCAAATATATAATAGGATCTAAGGCCACAATAAGGAAAACGGCTAAGGTTTTTGGAGTAAGCAAAAGTACTATACACAAGGATATGACAGAAAGGTTACCTAAAATAAATCCTCAAATTGCTCAGGAAGCTAAGAGTATATTAGATTATAATAAGGCAGAGAGACATATAAGAGGTGGTAAAGCTACCAAAATGAAATATAAAGCTATTGAAGGCTAAAAACATTCCTATTATAATTAGAATATGATATGATAATAAAGGTAAATAAATTTACCTTTTAGTTTGAAAAGCAAAGGAGATTAGGAGTGAAAAAGGAATGTTTTTTAGTATAGGAACTGATATGGGAATAGATCTAGGTACAGCAACCGTACTTGTTTATATTAAAGGCAGGGGGGTAATTTTAAAGGAACCCTCAGTTGTTGCCATAGATAAGATAAAAAATAGAGTACTAGCTGTAGGAGAAGAAGCATGGCAGATGATAGGTAGAACACCTGGTAATATCGTTGCCATTCGTCCATTAAAAGATGGAGTTATATCTGATTATGATGTAACGGAAAAAATGTTGAAGTATTTTATAAGCAAGGCTTGTGGTAAAAATAGAATATCTTCACCAAGAATAGTTGTTTGCGTTCCATGTGAAGCTACTGAAGTTGAAAAAAGAGCTGTAATTGATGCGGCTAAAAATGCAGGTGCAAAAAAGGTGTTTTTAATTGAAGAACCACTAGCAGCAGCCATAGGAGCTGGTATTGATATAACTAAGGCAAGTGGAAATATGGTAATAGATATAGGTGGAGGAACAACTGATGTAGCAGTAATTTCACTTGGAGGAATAGTTGTAAGGTCTTCCATTAAAGTTGCAGGTGATAAGTTCGATGAAGCCATAATGAAATATGTAAGAAAAGAACATAAGTTGATGATTGGTGAAAGAACTTCGGAAGATTTAAAAATAAAAATAGGATCTGCTTTTGATAGAGATGAAGAAGTAAGTATGGAAATAAGAGGTCGTGATTTAATTACAGGGCTTCCTAAAAATATAACGGTATCTTCTGCGGAAATGAGAATAGCACTAAAAGAAACTGTAAATTCTATAGCAGATACAACTCGTGCAGTACTAGAAAAAACGCCACCAGAATTATCAGCTGATATAGCTGATAAAGGTATTTTTATGACTGGTGGAGGTGCACTTTTAAATGGATTGAGTAATCTAATACAAAAAGTAACTAATGTACCCGTTTATGTTGCAGAAGAGCCAGTATCATGTGTAGCACTAGGTACAGGTAAAGTACTTGAATATTTAGACAAAATGGAAGTAGTTTTTAGTGGCGATGATATAACGTTAATAGATTAAAACAAAGAACAAAATCTAACTTATTTAGTATTATGTATTTTTTAATAAGTTAGATTTTAATTTCCTTATATACACTAAAATGTTAAATGTCAATAAAGATGTTGTTGTAATATAGATAATATGAATGAATTAATGAATAAAGTATTACCTCAGCCATACTTAAAACTAAATTAAGACGTATATTGCTGCCGGAATTATTAAATAAATCTTCACTGCTATTTGAATCAACTATACCTATTATTGAGGAATTTCCTACATCCGGGAGAGATTTTCCTACACCTTTGCCAGGATGAACGGGGAAGTCTCTTACTTGAATATCACCTATAGTTTCTAGATCACCTAAACAAGCATCTATTCCTATAATGTTTTTATGTGGATGGAGTAAATTTATTTTATTTAGTTCACTTTCAATGTTTAAAGCATGTATAGGATCTGAAATTGTACCGTAAACAGGTAGAGGAAAATGTTTGCATTTTAAAAGGGTACCTACTAGGGGACCCAGACAATCCCCTATATATCTATCTGTACCAATACATATAATTATGGTATCGTTATTAATGTAATTTTTTAAAAAATAGGCAAGTTTGTAATATGCTAAGGGATCTTTATAATTAGTTTTTGCCTTATTCAATATATTCACCTTCTTTTATGTATGTACTTGCGAAGAACACTATATATAATTTATATGATGACTTTATATAAATTATTAAAGCTAAATTAAGTGAATATGATTTCAAAAGAAATATAGAGAAATATGGAGAAAGAGATATATAATATTAAAATTTAATCATATATTAAATTTGATAATAAGTGAATAAAACTGTATACTAATTTACGTTGAGTACGTTCCTATTTTAAGGAATGTAGGATAATAAAATAAGCTGGCATGGCTCAGCAGGTAGAGCAACTGACTTGTAATCAGTAGGTCGTGGGTTCGATTCCTACTGCCAGCACCAAACATGGAGGAATTCCCGAGTGGCCAAAGGGGGCAGACTGTAAATCTGTTGTCAGTGACTTCGATGGTTCGAATCCATCTTCCTCCACCATATATATAA
>DAIMMR010000039.1:0-17650 GCA_036720575.1 Clostridium sp. | reverse complement strand
CATATTTTCATATACTCTACTATACTCAGGCATATAATTAACATTTCTATTTAAATCATCTCTATCATCCTCGCTAAAGTCAATATCATCTAACTTAAAATCATATATGATTTGTTCTTTAGGTAATTCCCTATAATTCATATCCCATTCTCCTTGTATACTTAGTCTAATATAATAGTATTCTTAAAAAGTTTATTTAGGAACGAAAATAAAAAAATAAGTATATCAACCTCATATAAAAAACATACTAAAAATTATAGATATGTTTCAAAAATAAATATACTATGGTATAATATAATCAAATTTTGTCTGTTATTTCTAATAATCGTATCAAGAGATTCTTAGGTTCAGGTGGAGCTTGCTTATAAGGAATACCTTTTCTCCATCTGAACCTTAGAAGAACTTATCCAGGCGCGTAGCAGTGCTTATCCCCCACTTTGAAGAAAAGCAGATATCCCAAATCTTTGATTTGGTGATAGTCGCTTTCGCTGTGTGCGATGGGGGTGTTAGCAATGGTAGCGATCGGATAAACAAAATAAAGTAACAAAGGAGTTAGTATATACATGAGTTTTAAGGAGAAAATTGCTCAATATTACACAAAATCTTATTTAAAAAAGTATGGTGACAGGTTAACTCAAGTTCAAGGTACTGTTGTATCTGTCAAAATTAATAAAAAAACTATATTATGGATATTTAATAAATTAACAGTAACACTTTTAGTAAGACCTGATAGAAGCAGAAACATAGTAAAATGCTCTTATATTAAAAAAAGATGGTTTAAGAAGCCTGATTTCATATCTATACATCAAGGCAATCTGGTTTTAGTTCAAGGACTTAAAGGAAAAAGAGGAAAAGAGAATAGAGAAAGCGTAGAACTTATAAATATACGAAATATGACCACAAAAAAGGACTTAATTCCTATAGAGGGAAAAATACCTAAAGTTCAAAAAGTTCAAAGATTTAAATAAAAAAAATAGAATTGCTTAAAAGCAATTCTATTTTTTTTATTTAAAGTATAAGTAAAGACTGTTTAAAAATGCAATTATCCCAGAGAAAAACAAAACTATTGCCCACTGTGAAATTCTAAGTGCAGATGTATGAAAAACTCCACGTAAAAATGGCAAGTAAAGTATGCATAAAACCATAGTAATAGATGTAGCAACTGCAGCTAAAAGATAAACATTTGTAAATAAATTTATCTCAAACAGTGAATGATTTTCTGATCTACATTCAAATACATGTATAAGTTGTGACATTATTAGAGTACAAAGTGCTATAGTTCTGGATGTTTTAAGTCCAAAGCCTAGATATAATCCTATTACAAAAGCAAGCACTGTGCACACTCCAATAAGTGCTCCCCTCACAATAATTTTTTCACTTAGTCCTCGTGCAAATATACTTTCATTTTTAGCTCTAGGCTTACCCTTCATTATATCTCCTTGAGCTGGATCAACTCCAAGAGCTATAGCCGGAAGACCATCAGTAGCTAAATTTACCATGAGTATTTGTATAGGTAAAAGTGGAGTATCTAAATAAAAAATAGAAGTAAGAAACATGGTTAAAACCTCTCCTAAGTTGCAAGATAAGAGATACCTTATAAACTTTCTTATATTATCATATATAACTCTTCCTTCTTCTACAGCAGATACTATGGTAGCAAAATTATCGTCAAGTAGTATCATAGAAGAAGCCTCCTTTGTTACATCTGTACCTGCAATTCCCATGCAAATTCCTATATCCGCTTCTTTTACTGCAGGTGCATCATTTACTCCATCTCCAGTCATAGCTACAATATTGCCTTTAGCTTTAAAGGCTTTTACTATTCTAAGTTTATGACCCGGATTAACTCTCGCAAATATGGATGTATCTTGTATCTTAACTGCAAGTTGTCTATCACTCAGCTTGTCTAATTCCTCGCCAGTTATAACCTCTGATTCATGTTTACATATGCCAAGTTCTTTTCCAATAGCAAAAGCTGTGTTCTTGTGATCTCCAGTTATCATAACTGGCCTTATACCTGCTAATTTACATTTTAATACTGCATCTTTTGCTTCCTTTCTAGGTGGATCTATAATTCCCGCTACACCTATAAATATTAAATTGTCCTCCAAAGACTTACCTGGCACCACTTCTTTATCCTTGTAAGCACCTGCTATACACCTTAAAGCATCAAAAGACATTTTTTCCACTGCTTTCAGAGCCTTATTTTTCTCATTTGAAGTAAAAATTCGTACTTCACTTCCATCTAATATATATTTGCACCTTCTTATAACTCTCTCCGGTGCCCCTTTCACATAACCTATCTTTCTTGAACCTTCTTTCATTATAACAGACATCATTTTTCTATCAGAATCAAAAGGTATATCATAAGTTCTCCTGGCCTTTCCTAAAAAGGTGTTTAAAGTTTTAATATCTTTGAAAAAAGCTTTTATAAGGGCTACTTCCGTAGGATCTCCAATAAGCGCCCCTGAAATATCTGCCTTTTTCATATCAAAATTACAATCATTACAATATGTAAAAGCTTTTTTCATAAGGACATTTTCTGGTAAAATATCCTTGTCTATCCTATGTATCCTTCCATTAAAATAAAGAGCCTTTACAGTCATCCTATTTTCAGTAAGAGTCCCTGTCTTATCACTACAAATCACTGAAGTACATCCAAGTGTTTCTACTGCAGGTAATTTTCTTACTAATGCATTTCTCTTTAACATTCTAGATACTCCAAGAGCCAGTGCTACTGTTACTATAGCCGCAAGGCCTTCCGGAATAGCAGCTACAGCTAAACTAACTCCTACTAAAAACATCTCATACTTGTCTTGACCTCTCCATACTCCAGTCAATGTAACTACAATACATATAGCAATACACATGACTACAAGCACTTTTCCAAGGGAAGCAAGCTTTTCTTTAAGAGGTGATCTTTCCTTTTCAATGTCCTGAAGCATACCTGCTATTTTTCCCATTTCCGTCTTCATTCCTGTTTCAACAACTTTTGCCCTTCCCTTGCCTTTTATCACTATGGTACCCATGTATAGTGAATTATTCTTATCCCCACTATCCTTTTCCACTCCTACAGATTCTCCAGTTAAAAGGGACTCATCTACCATGAAATTTCCAGTAGAAAGTAAAATACAATCTGCTGGAACCTTATCCCCAGTTTCCAGAAGTATCACATCCCCTATTACTAGTTCTCCTGCATTTATAACCTTCACTTTTCCATCCCTTATAACCTTTGAAGTAGGGGATGCCATTTCTTTCAATGCTTCTAAAGATTTTTCTGTCTTAAATTCCTGTACAAAACCTAGTATAGAATTCATAATTACAATAATGAGTATAGTTATTGCATCTGCTTTTTCGCCCATAAATCCGGATATAATTGTAGCCACTATAAGTATCCAGGTTATAAAATCATTAAACTGAGAAATAAATATTTTTATAGGAGACACTCTTTTTTTCTGTTTAAGTACATTGGCTCCATATTTTTTAAGCCTTCTCTCTGCCTCAACTTGAGTTAAACCACTTTCTAACTTCCTTTCATTAATCAATCTTATCCCTCCAAGGCATTTATTTTCTCTATGTTAATTAAATATATGCCCCTTTTGCCTTACATTATGACAGTCAATTCACAATTCACAATGCACGATGCACAATTAAGGCTGATTTTCTGCTGTCACAGAAAACCTAAAAATTTAATACTCATACTGCTTAGTTTTTAGATTTTTCATAACACTTGCAGAGAAAAATCTACCGAAATTGTGCATTGTAAACTGTTAATTATGATGATATTTGGATATAATCATAATTAACAGTTTATAACTTAACTTTTGTGTTAAAACATATAGGTACTATTTGAATTTAAGATGGGTACTTTATAGTTAAGAATGGAAATTGTAGAGTTGAGAATTATGGATGATTTTTCTCAGCATGGTGGAGAAAAATCCTCATTAACTCTCCACTTTCAACTTTCAACTTTAAATACCTATAGATTAAATTTTCATTATAACCCTATATATAGATAATTAAGTGATTTTTTGCTATAATATTATGTGTATTTGTAACATTACTTTTGTAAATAGATATATTATTCATATATACACTTAGGAGGAGAAATTATGAACGATGTTGTATACATTACAGGACATAAAAATCCTGATACAGATTCTATATGTTCTGCAATAGCTTATGCTGAATTTAAAAATAAAATAGGGGTGAATGCGATTCCTATAAGATTAGGAGAGCTGAACAAAGAAACCCAATTTGTACTCGATTACTTCAAAGTTACCCCACCGAAACTAATGGAAAATGTAAAACCTCAAATTTCTGATTTAGATATTGATAACGTAAATCCTATATCTCCTGAAACTTCCATAAAAACAGCTTGGTCAATGATAAGTAAAAATAATGTTAAAACTCTCCCTGTAGTAGATGTAGATGATAAATTGATAGGTGTTGCATCTCAATCTAACATAACTTCTTATTATATGGATATATGGGATTCCACTTTAATTCAGAAAAGTGGCACTACCCTTGAAAACATACTAGATACTCTCTCAGCTAAATGTGCTTACACTTCCCAAAAAAAGATTAAATTTACAGGGAAAGTTATAATTGCTGCAATGCAGCCAGAAAGTATCTGTGAATTCATAGAAGAAGGGGACATAGTTATATGTGGAGATAGAGTAGACGCACAGGATATTATACTTGATTCCAAAGCTTCACTTATGATAATAACAGGAAATCATACAGTAAATGATGACATAATGGAAAAAGCCAAAAAAGTTAACTGTTCCATTATAGTTACCCCTTATGACACTTTCACAACTGCTAGATTGATACCTCAAAGCATTCCTATAGGATACGTAATGAAAAAAGATAAATTAGTTTGCTTTAAGACAAATGACTTGATAGAAGATGTAAGGGAAGTCATGCTTCAAACCAGATACAGAAGCTATCCTGTAGTAAATTCAGAAAACAAAGTTATTGGCAGTATGTCTAGATATCATTTAATATCCCAAAACAAAAAGAAAGTAATACTTGTAGATCATAATGAAAAATCTCAATCCGTTTTAGGATTAGAAGATGCAGAAATACTTGAGATATTAGACCATCACAAGGTAGGAGATATCCAAACTGGTTCACCTATATATTTTAGAAATGAGCCAGTAGGTTGTACAGCAACTATAGTTGCATCCAAATTTTTTGAAAATGGCATAAGACCATCTCAAAAAATTGCGGGACTTTTATGTTCTGCTATAATTTCAGATACCCTTTTGTTTAAATCACCTACTTCCACAGATTTAGACAAAATGATACTTAGAAGATTAGCAGCTATAGCTGAAATAGATCCTGAAACCTTCTCTAATGATATGTTTAAAGCAGGTTCTTCTCTTGAAGGAGAAACTCCTGAAGAATTATTAAATCAAGATTTCAAAGCATTTAATATTTCAGAAGTAAAAGTAGGTGTTGGACAGATCTCAACTATGGATACCGAAGGATTTAAATCCATTAGGAAAGACATTATAAAGGTTATGGAATCAAAATGCAAAGAAGAAAATTATGGTCTTATAGTTCTTATGGTAACAGATATATTAAAAGGTGGATCTGAATTAATTGCCATAGGTGAAAAACAGAATGTAGTTTCTAAAGCCTTTAACATAACTTTAACTGACAATGGTGCTTATATTCCTGGTATTCTATCAAGGAAAAAACAGGTTATCCCACCTCTTACTGCTGCCATGTCTTAATACAAATAAAAGGACTGCTACAATAGCAATTTTTTAGATTACCTTGAGCAGTCCCTTTTTCTTTTTAATCCTGAATATCCGATATATCTACAGTTCTAATTCTTGTACCACCATAACTGCCATCTACAGTTTCCTGTTCATCTTCCACATCTTTTTTTTCTGGCTCTTCTTCCTCTTGTTTTGTTTCTTCTTCCAAATCTTCATATTTTTCATCCAAAGGCATGTATTCCATTTTTTCTTCAGAATCATAATATGGATATGTTGGTGCTGGTGTCTGCATATAATTTGTAGGATACATACACCTCATATATGCATTCTTCCTAGCATTTAAAAACATAGGGCACGTTCTATAAAAGTCAGGGGAATACATACTCTGAGGATAGTCCATATCCCCATCATCATACATATAATCTTCTTCCATATATTCATCTTGATCCATAAAAGGACATCTATACATAACACTGATCCTCCTGAAAATATTACATCTGTACATTATATGTATGTACCTTGCATATGTTTCATAAAATTATAGAGTTTCTGAGTTGAAAGTTGACTTATACAGATCATATAATAACAAATTTCATCACTATAAAACTTTTAATAAGTCTAAAGCTTGGTATTTTGAAAACCTAAAGGTACTTAGATAAACTCGTACCTCAGACATATCTAAGTACCTAATGTTTTCTAAAATACCAAGCTAAGACTTATTTAAAAAAGTTTTTAAACGTGATTTCAGTTTTGTTATTATATTTTATGTATAAGTTCAAATTTCAAACTAGAATATCTTGCACAGTGTTATTCTTGAAAATAAATGTATATAGGGGGATACTTTATAAAGCTTTCTAACTTAAAAATCAACTTATACGCAGGCATATTTTTACAATAATGAAGCTCTTTTAAATATTTTGTATATAAGACTTAGTGAAAAATTTTTAAAAAATCTAGAACTTTTGAATTGTTTGAGGTACGAGTTTTCAAAAGTTCTCAGCATTTTTTAAAATTTTTTGCTTAGCCTTATCAAAATATTTAACGAGCTGAAGGTTGTAAAAAATATCCGGAGTATAAGTTGATTTTATGATTAGAAACTCTCTATCTCTTCATACTGTTTATGAGTCCCCACATTTCGTCTGAAGTAGTGAGCCCTTTTGATGCAAGTTCAAAAGATCTCTGTGCCATTATCATATCTGTCATTTCTCTTCCCAAATCTACATTAGACTGCTCTAGAGAACCTTGAATCACATGTGCTTTGGTATTTATGTTCATTTGCACATTGTTTGCTGGCTGATATAAATTATCTCCTATAGATTTCATGGAATCCTGTCCTACTGCATTGTATATGTTTATCCTTCCATAAAGTATGCTTTGATTACCAACATTCATGTATATTTGTCCAGTTTTTTCATCTACTTTAAAATTATTATCCTTAAATACCATCCCAGAATTGAATAACGAACTTCCTTCTGCTGTAAGATTCACTTCAAGCTTATTTCCATTACTGTCCACTAAATTTCCATTTCTGTCTACAGTAAAACTTCCTGCCCTCTCATAAGCTGCCGTTCCATTCCCTAAAGTTACTTTAAAATATCCATCTCCGTCTATAGCCATATCTGTCTTTAGCCCTGTTTGTTGAATTGGGCCCTGAGTATTATCTCTAATCCATTCTGTAGCCTTTACTCCTGTACCATTTATTGTATTTGTTCCATTAGGATTAGTAGGATATCCCTTTCTATTTAAAGTTTCATACACTAGATCATTAAATTCTACATTTTCTTTTTTATATCCTACAGTATCTGAATTTGCTAAGTTATTTGATATACTATTTAGTTTATCCTGCTGTGCATTCATAGCACTTACACTATTCCATATAGCTCTAAGCATACAAAATCATCCCTTTTCTATTAATCATACTTTACCGCCTTCATTTATTAGTTTATCCAAAGTTTCATCTATTGATTGAACTGCCTTTTGATCAGTTTCAAAAGACCTCATAGTAGTCAGTAACTGTGACATTGTATTTACTATATTTACATTAGATTTTTCAAGTGACTTCTGCCTTACCACAGCATTTGTCTCTACAGCATTTGTCCCTGTATACAAATTGTCTCCAACCTTTGTCAAATTATTATAATCATTAAAATCCACTGTATAGAGCTTATAACTTGGTGTGCCGTCTATATTTATATTTCCGTGATCATCTGATGTCATCTCTCCATTTCCCACATTCATTTCACCTAAAGCACCTGTCCTAGTATTTCTAGCCAAAACACTGTCTCCCGCATCATTTACCAGTACTCCATTTGTATTTACGTGAAAATGACCATCTCTCGTATAATACTCTCTTCCGTCCTGTGCCCTAACAGTAAAAAATCCTCTTCCATCAATAGCAAAATCAGTAGACACACCTGTAGGATCTATTGATCCCTGGGTAAATCCTGTTTTAACGGAATCTATTCCACTGCCAAGACTTATAGATCCTATTATATTTCTCACATTTCTATTTCCTTCTGTTTTGTCATAATTTTGTAAAAGCATATCATTAAAGCTTTTCACCACAAGGTCATCCTGCTTAAATCCTACAGTATTTGCATTTGCTAGGTTATTTGTTATAACATCCTGTTTTGCCTCTTGAGTTATCATTCCAGATACTGCAGAGTAAAAACTTCTAATCATTTGCTTCCTCCTTTATCCATAACTTTCATTTCATCAGGATAATGCATTCCCATTGATCTTGCCTTATCCTCAATTTGACTTTTACTCATTTGATATTGAATCTTAACACCACTCATTATAAAAGTAGTTATTAAAATACCTATACCTATACCTATAAGTATCTTTCTATCACTAAAAAAATCAAAAAACATTTTTATTTTACATACAATTCTTTTATTAATAGAACTTCCCCCTTACCAATACCAGTTTTCTCAGATATATCACTTACAGAAATATTATCTTTTAATAATCCTCTTATTTCATCAATTTTAACATTATTTGTATACTCTTCAGTAACCTTATCTGAATTTTCACTTTTTTTTGGTTCTTCTTCAGTATTATCTTCATCGTCTTTGATATCTTCAATTTCTTCTTCCACCAATTTTTCCTCTACTTCTTCAGATAAAATATCTTCATAGGAGTCCTGCTTACCCTGTGTTTTTAAATCTTCAATTTGTTTTTGAAGTTCAAGTATAGTTTCTGCAAACTCCTTTCTTATTTTACCAATTTCCAGTTCACAGTTTCCCATTTCACTTTGCTTTACATTTAATTTGTCTTGAAAAGATTTTTTTTCTTTACGTACTGCGTTAAAATTTAATACTACTAAAAGTATTCCTGCTATAATCAATATGATTGGAACCATAAAATTTTCTCCTTCTTAAAAACATTTCTATACATACTTCAATTTAGTCATGTTTTTTCTCAAATGTAAAATTGCCCTGCTGTGAAGTTGACATACCCTAGACTCGGATACATTTAATATATGTCCTATTTCCTTTAAAGTCAACCTTTCATAATAGTATAGGGTAATAACTAAATTATCTTTTTCATTTAAAAGATCTAACGCTTTGGCTAAATACTCCAGCATTTCTTTTTTGTCCAAACTTTTTTCTGGACTTGGACTTTTAGTATCTTCTACAGTTCCCATAAGTGGAATGTCATCATCTTCAGAAAATATCAAATCTTCTAGAGATACTATAGATATATAGTTTATATAATTTTCAATTTCCATCATTTTTTTCAAAGGCATACCTAATTCATTTGCTATTTCTTCACTTCTAGGTTCTCTTCCTAGTTTGCTGCGAAGGGAATCCACGGCTGCATTATATTTATTAAGCTTGTCCATGGCGCCTTTAGAAATAGGACTGTTTCTCCTAAGTTCATCTATCATAGAACCTTTTATTCTTATGGACGCATAAGTGGAAAATTTCATTCCCCTGTCCTTATCAAACTTGTTTATTGCGTCCATAAGCCCTAACATTCCATAACTAACCAAATCTTCATATTCAATGTATTTGGTCTTTCCTATTATAACCCTAGAAGCAATATATTTTACTAGAGGAAGATACTTTTTTACCAATTCTTCTTTTATATCTAATTTATTTGCCAAAGCCATATTTTAATCCTCCTTTGCTCCTTTTTTTATGTGCTGTCTCATAATCTGAAATAATACCCTTATTATTCTTTCTCTACTATTCCTGTCCATATCTATAAAAGATAATCCACAGGTTAATTTACTTTCATCTTTGTTGTTACTAATTCTCACTAATTTTCCTTTTAAAGTTAAGCTGTCATTTTCCATTGGAATCGTCACTATAATAATGTCTCCATACTTTAATTTATCTTTCATTTTTACATCTACAACTATCTTCATTCCGCCGCCGCTCATGTCTACAGAACATGCTTTAAACACTTCAACCTGATCATTTAAGTGATATAAGTCCTTTTCTAAAGGGAATATGGCACACAGCACATCTAAAATCAAAGGTACTCTTACAAAATTCCTCCTTTGACAAATTTGAACTTTTTCAGGTTTTTTGAGCATAATCATAAGTATTCTCTCTATTTTACGTCCTACAACCACAGTATTAAATTTGTATACATTTTTTTCCTCATAATATATAACATCCACCTTTTCACCTTTTGAAAGGGGCATATACTTATGATTGTTTACGGGTATGCTTATACTTATACAATCCTCTGACACATCCTGAATATTACTTTTATATATTTCACTGTCCACGTCTATTTCAATTCTGCTATTAACTGTAAAATTAATGTTGGAATCCATCTTCTTCCTTCTCCTTATGAAAAAGTATTAAAAATCTTTTTAAATAAATCCTGTATACTACTTTTCTTGCTGTCTATTTCAGCTCCTGATAATTTACTAGCTATTAAATTTATATCCTTAGAAGCTTGAGAATTGGGGTAATTTATCAAAAACGGTACTTGATTTCTAACAGCCTGAACAAGTTTTTTGTCTTCTAATATACATCCTAGATATTTTATTTTCACATTTAAAAATTTATCTACTACACTCTTAAATTTATTAAAGGTTTTCTCTCCTTCTTGAACATTAGAAGCTTTGTTTATAATTACTTGTACAAAATCGTTTAATTTAAAATAACTTACAGCTTTTGCTAAACTATATGCATCCGTAAGCGATGTAGGTTCTGGTGTAGTAATTATAATAAGTTCCTGACAACAGGCAATAAATCCTAACACATCCCTGTTTATTCCAGCACCTGTATCTAATATTATATAATCCAAATTCTCTAATGATGCTAACTTTTTTATAAATTCTTTTTTTTGAGATTTTGTTATATTTGCAATCTTTGAAATTCCTCTCCCTCCTGGAAGTAACTTTACCCCAAAAGGTCCTTTTATAATAATCTCTTCTATATTCTTATTCTCAAACATGGCATCATATACGCTATATTTAGGTAAAAACCCCATTAAGACATCATCATTGCCCATTCCCATATCTGCATCGAATATAAGTACATTTTTTTTCATCTTCTGTAGTGCTATAGATACATTTACTACAAAATTGCTCTTTCCAACTCCCCCTTTTCCAGAAGTAACAGTTATTATCCTAGGTTTTGTACTACTAGGTACTTTTTCTTTTCTTGTCTTTTTGTCCTCTTGAGCTAATTTTCTAAGCTCTTCAGCCTGGTCTAGCATATAATATCCTCCCCAAGTACAAGTTTAACTAATTCCTCTGTATTCATAACTTTTATGTCTTCCGGTACATTTTGTCCTGTAGTAACAAAACTTATAGGTTTTTTTGCAGCTTGTAAAATATTTAATATAGATCCATAAGTAGATGTTTCATCTAATTTAGTTATTATCACATTATTATAATTAAGCTCCTTGTATCCTTCTACTATCACATCTATATCTCTGTTTTTAGTAGTACAACTTATAACTAAATGTATATTGTCCGTATTCACCTTATCTATAAATGCCCTGAGTTCTGATATCTGCATCCTATTTTTGCTGCTTCTTCCTGTAGTATCTATTAAAATTACATCACAATCTGACATATTCTCTATAGCTTTTCCCATGTCCTTTATGGTAAACACTACTTGAAAAGGTATATTCATTATATCTGCATAAGTTTTAAGTTGTTCTACTGCACCTATTCTATAGGTATCTATAGTTATAAGTCCTACTTTTTTCTTTTCAATAAGAGAGAGCTTACCTGCAAGTTTAGCAATAGTAGTAGTTTTCCCAACGCCTGTAGGTCCCACTAATACCACTATGTTTTCAAGTACTTTATCTTCTACTTTTATCATACTTGTAACTACTTCTTTTAACTTTTCCTCTTCATCCCTATCATCTTCCATTATATTTACTCTATTTAAAATTGTGCTCACTACTTTGCTGTTGAAATCGCTATTTTCAAGCTTTATCTGAAATGCACTTTTCCCTACATTGCCATAAGAACCCTTCATCATTTCATTTAACATGCCTTTCATCTGCTGCATTTCTTTTATAATAGAGTCATTATTTTTATCCACTATATTATTTTCATAATTACACTCCGACGTATTGTAATTTTCTTTAGCATCATTATCTATAATTTTATCACCTTTTATGTCATTACATAAGGTGTTATTTTTCATTTTATCATTTACAAGTTTTTTTATTGCTGCAATACTATCCTGCATATCTTCTTCACGGTTGTTTTCCTTTTTCTTATTGTCTACAGCTGCAGTTACCTCTAAAATTTTTCTAGAGAAAAAACCTAATATGCCAGGTTTTCTTATTTTCCTCTGGCTTATTATTACAGCTTCCTCCCCAAGTTCATACCTAATTCTCGTAATAGCTTCATTCATATTATTGACTTTGTATCTTTTAATGATCATTATATTGAAACCACTCCTTCGGTTTTTATCTCTACATCATTTGGTATTTCATTTAATGATAATACATTTACCGATGGAAATACCATTTCAATTAATCTCCTGAAAGGTGCCCTTATATTAGGTGAAACTAAAATTATAGGTTGATTTTCATAAAAATAGACTGATTCTAGTAGACTTTTAATTGAATTTAATATCTTACTTGTAGTATCCGGATCTACTGCGGGAAAAGAACCCTGCATTGACTTTTGAATATTGCTTCCTATTAAATCCTCCAGCTGTTTAGATAGAGTAACTACTGTAATAACTCCATTTTCATCTATAAGTGAATTGCATATACTTCTTCCTAATGCAAATCTAACATACTCTGTAAGTACTTCTATATCTTTTGTATTTCTTGAATTATCTGCAAGAGATTCCATAATGGTTACCATATCCTTTATAGAAACCCTTTCTCTTAAAAGATTTTGAAGTACCTTTTGAAGTTCCCCTATAGTGAGAAGATCGGGTATGAGTTCCTCCACTACGGTAGGATATTTTTCCTTCACAGAATCCACAATAAGCTTAACTTCCTGCCTTCCAAGTAATTCATAAGAATGATTTTTAATTGACTCTGTAAGATGAGTTACCATAACCGTAGTAGGATCCACTACTGTAAGCCCTTTTATTTCTGCTTCTTCCCTTTGATCTTTATTTATCCATATAGCAGGGAGTCCAAAAGATGGCTCTGTAGTGCTTATTCCTTGAATATCACTGTTTGAATTAGTAGGGTCCATACATAGAAGCATATTGGGCATAAGCTCTCCTTTTGCAATTACTGTCCCTCTTATTTTTATTACATAGCTATTAGTATTTAACTGCAAATTATCCCTAATTCTAATTGGTTGAACTACTATTCCCATTTCAATAGCACACTGCCTTCTCACAGAGGTTATCCTCTGAAGTAGATCTCCTCCTGAACTTTCATCTGCCAGTGGTATTAATCCATAACCTATTTCCACTTCCATAGGTTCTACAGATATTAAGTTCATTACATTTTCTGGTTCTTTATTTTCTATTTGAGTTATTTCCTGTTGTTTTATTTCCTGCTGCTGCATATTATGCTGCAATTCATCTTTGTGAAGTAGATATGCAGCTATCATACAGGATACTGATAAAATTAAAAATGGTATATGGGGAAGACCAGGTACTACGGCTAGAAATAACAACACTGCACCTGCAATAGCTATTACCTTAGGGAAACCTGTCAGCTGTTTAATAGCAAGAGTACCAAAACCTTCAGCACTCCCTGAACGGGTGACAAGTATACCTGAAGCTGTGGATATAAGTAGTGCTGGAACCTGAGATACAAGTCCATCACCTATACTAAGCTTTACATAAGTTTGGGCAGCTTCAGAAGCACCCATTCCCTTAATTACTATACCTATTACAATACCTGCTACTATATTTATTACTACAATTAAAAGCGATGCCACAGCATCTCCTCTTACAAATTTAGACGCACCATCCATAGCTCCATAAAAGCTTGCTTCTTCTTGAAGTTTTTCTCTTTTCTCTTTAGCACCTTTTTCATCAATTAAACCAGAGTTTAAATCTGCATCTATACTCATTTGTTTTCCTGGCATTGCATCTAAAGTAAATCTTGCAGAAACTTCAGCAACCCTGCCGGAACCATTTGTTATTACAACAAACTGTATGATAATTATAATCAAAAATATTATTATTCCTACTATATAATTATCTCCTACTACAAAGCTGCCAAAAGCATTTATAACTTCTCCTGCATATCCATCCCTAAGTATAAGCCTTGTTGAAGATATATTTAAAGCCAATCTAAAAATTGTAGTTATTAAAAGCAAGGTAGGAAATACAGAAAATTGTAATACTTCCGTAGTAAACAAGGTTAAAAGTATAATTATTATAGACAGTGTTATATTAAATGAAATCAATACATCTAAAAGTTCTGCAGGCATTGGGATTATAATCATAAACACTACTGTAACAACTACTAATGCCATTATTATATCTAAGTTATCTTTTAGTTTAAACTTTTTTTTACTTCTTTCCAAAATATCACCTCATCTTGTAAACCAACGCAAGTATTTCTGCCACTGCCTGATACATCTCAGCTGGTATTTCCATATCAATTTCAACTTCTTTATATATAAGCCTTGCAAGTGGCCTGTTTTCAATTATTGGAACATCATTGTCTTTTGCTATTCCTTTTATCTTAAGAGCTACAGCATCTAATCCCTTTGCCACAAGGACAGGTGCATTTTGCCCCTCTTCATATTTTAAAGCTACAGCAACATGAGTAGGATTTGTAACTACTACAGTAGCCTTTGGCACTTCCTGCATCATTCTTCGCATAGCTAATTCTCTCTGTTTTTGTCTTCTCTTGCTCTTTATTTGTGGATCTCCTTCATCCTGTTTAAATTCTTCTTTGATTTCCTGCTTTGACATCTTAAGGTCTTTATTATATTGATATCTTTGAAACATATAATCAATAATTGCAATTATAAGCATAATTAAAGTTATTCTAAAAAATATACCCACAGCTAAGCTTCCTATAGCCTTTGCTACAGCCCTGCAATCCAATTGCCCTAAACTCAATATATACATATAATTGTCTTTTATAAATTTGTACCCTACGTATCCTACTATGGACACTATAGCAGTATCCTTCAAAAGTTCCATGACAGACCTAGCAGAAAACATTCTTTTAAATCCATTTATAGGATTTAATTTTGAAAAATCAGGTTTTAAGGTTTCAAAAGTTATAAGTCCTCTCGTTTGAGCCATATTTGCCAAAATACCTATGGCAAGTATTGGAATAGCTATAGGTAAAAAAACTACGGCTATTCTCCATACAGTTATAAATAATATTTTATTTACACTGCTGTAATTTAAAGATGTATTTATATAATCATTTAAAAAGGCCACCATTGTGGAACCAAGAGATGTTCCCACATATCCACCCAATACTGCTATAACTAAAGTAGAGGCAAGTAACGTCATAGTAAGCCCTATTTCTTTACTTCTAGCTACCTGACCTTTTTTTCTAGAATCACTTTTCTTTCTAGGGGTAGCCTCTTCCGTCTTATCATCCTTTGCAAATATTAAAAGTACCGGTAATACTTTATAAAAACCATTTATAGAATTGGGTATTCCTGTAAATAAATTTTCCATTAATTTAAGAAAGATTGGAAGTGCAAAACAAAATGATGCAAATCCTACCATTATTTTAATAGGCAGTCCCAATATCATTATATTTAACTGTGGAACTGTTCTAGCTATAAGTGACATTGTCAAATCCGTAAATAAGAGTATTAAAACTATAGGTATTCCTATTTGAATTGCAATGCCAAAATACTCTATAAAGGCCTTGAAAATTATATTAATTGAAGCTTGATTTAAAAAGAAACTTCCAAGTTTTATTACACTAAAACTTTGAATTAGAGATTTTATAAGCATATGATGTCCATCTACTATAAAGAAAATAACCAGACTAAACCAATAAAGTAAACGTTCAATTAAAGTAGTATTACTATTTGATGTAGGATCAAACATACTAACCATAGCAAATCCCATTTGCATATCCATGAGATTTCCAGCTATTCTCACCATGTAAAAACATAAGCTAGTCAAAAATCCAAGGGTAAGACCAGCAGCTACCTCATTCAAACAGTTTATTACAAAAAACATAGTACTATCTATATTGCTTATAGAAGAATAATCTATGCCTGGCATCAATATATATGCCATAACTAAAGTTATACCTACTTTAACTACATTTGGAGTTCCATTTGGGAAAAATATTGGAACCAATATGAAAAAAGAAAAAATTCTTATTGATACTAAAATTAAGGCGGTAAAATATAATGTATTTATCAATTTATTCCTCTCCAATTATACTTTGCAGCAATGTTCATTGTGTTATATGGGCTATATAAGTAAACATTCTCTCGGTAAAAGCTACTAGTTGCTGAAGCATCCAGCTTCCTGTAATAAGCCCTACTATAGCTACAGCAATAAGTTTAGGAACAAAAGTAAGTGTTTGTTCCTGTATTTGGGTAGTAGCTTGAAATATACTTATTATAAGGCCTACTACTATTGAAACTATAAGTATAGGAGCTGCTACTAAAAGCCCTGTTTGTATAGCATCTTTTATAATACTAATTACCATATTTTGACTCATTTAACTCACCTCATGAAAAACTTACAATTAAGGATTTTACAAGTAAGTACCATCCATCTACCATTACAAATAAAAGCAACTTAAATGGTAGAGATATCATAGTTGGCGGAAGCATGAACATTCCCATAGCCATAAGTACACTTGACACCACCATATCTATTATCATAAAAGGTATATAGATCAAAAATCCTATTTCAAAAGCAGTTTTAAGTTCACTTATTATAAATGCTGGAATTACTACATAAAGCGGTGCATTTTGTCCATCTGCAGTAACCTTGTAATTTAATTTAGCTTGGTCTATAAATAACTGTAAATCTTTTTTATATGTCTGCTTAAGCATAAAATTTCTAAGTGGTTTAGCCCCTTCATTTATTGCTTGTTCCTGGGTTATTTTATTTTGCATGTAAGGCTCAATAGCATTTGTATTTATTTTTGAATAAACGGGATACATAATAAAAATTGTCATAAACAATGCTAATCCAATTAAAACTGCATTTGGAGGTGACTGCTGTGTTCCCATAGCATTTCTCAAAAATCCAAACACTACTATAATTCTTACAAAACTTGTCATCATCATTATAAAAGATGGAAGTAGGGTTATAACTGTAAGAATTATAAGAAGCTTTATGTTTTGTACATACTGCTGTGGAGTAGAAGTACCTGCATTATCCATAGATACATTTATATTTGGTATAGGCATCGCCTGTGATGCATCTGGAGCTGCATATACACTATGTGCTTTGAAAACAAGAATGACAAATATTAAAATTGAAATAGTTATAAAAATCTTTTTATTTCTACTGTTCATCATTTATCTTCCTTTTTATCTATAAGTTTTTTTAAAGCTAACT
>DAIMMR010000038.1:0-17717 GCA_036720575.1 Clostridium sp. | reverse complement strand
AAAAACGTATCTTCACTAATTACTGCTTTTTCTAAAATTCATAAAAATTTGGATAAAAATTATGATTTAGTTATTATAGGTTCCAATAAAGATGAATTATGTAAACTGAGAAACTTGAGTACAGATTTGAATATAAGTAATAACATTAAGTTTACAGGATTTGTAGAAGAAAATATGCTTCCTATCTTTTATAATGCCTGTGATGTATTTATATATCCATCTTTATATGAAGGTTTTGGACTACCTCCTCTAGAAGCAATGAGCTGCGGTACCCCTGTAATAACCTCACGTATTTCATCTATTCCTGAAATAGTAGAAGATGGTGGTATACTTATAGATCCATTTGACTTAAAAAGCCTTATGTATTCCATGGAAGCA
The DNA here is from genome assembly GCA_036720575.1 of Clostridium sp. Lineage (GTDB taxonomy): Bacteria > Bacillota > Clostridia > Clostridiales > Clostridiaceae > Clostridium_B. Next base: position 17,339 of record DAIMMR010000038.1, on the reverse strand, counting down.
TTACTTAACGATGAAAATATAAGAAATGAGTTGAGTACAAAAGCCTTAAAGCAATCCTCTAAATACTCCTGGGAAAAATCTTCTGAAAAAACTATTAAAGTTTATAAAAAAATTTTAGATATGTAAATATTCCTAAACTTTTTAATAAAATAAAACCTTTTAACTACTGACGCTCCTAGTTAAAAGGTTTTATTTATGTTAAAAAATTCCTATGATTAATCCCCTATTTTCATATTATACATCATTTTGTTAATTTTGTAAACGTTTCATGCAATTATTTTAAAATTGTTTCCACCCCTTCTATTATAGATTTATAATTTTCACTTTTAATGTTTGTTTCATTTAAAACTCCTTTTACTTTTTCTCTTATATCAGGAAAATTTTTTGTATAATTTATACTAAATGCTCCTTGTTCTACACTACCAAAAAGATTCCATATTGTACTATCAAAATACGTTATGTTTTTATTTAAATCTACAAAATTATAAGCATCTGTGCTAACTGGAAATCTACCATACTTATTTAATAAATCCATTTGAAGCTTTCCATCTGTAAGTGCAAATTTTACAAACTCCTCTGACAAATTTGATTCAGAAGTATTTTTATTTATAACTAAATTAATTCCACCTAAAGATACATCCCTATTACCTCCATCTTCAAAGGCAGGTAATTTCATTACTCCCCACTTACCTTTAGTCTGTGGAAACTTGTTCATTAAAGTTACAGCATAAGTAGGATCTGCAATAAAGGATACTATCTTGTTTAGTTGTGCCTTATTTATAACTTCATCTTTAGAAGAAAATTCTTGTATAAGTCCTTCTCCATAAAGGATCTTTGATATTTCAATAACTCTAGCCCATTTTTGCGATTTAAAGTCTGATTTTCCGGATTGGTTAAAATAAGATGTTCCCAATTGATTTGAGAGTATTAGGTAAATATCATTATTGTCTTCTGAAGAATTTGCGATAAATATCTTTCCAGTATCTTTACTTATTTTCCTTCCTACTTCTATATAATCGCTCCAGCTTTTAATCGTATTTACATCTATACCTTCTTTATCAAATATATCTTTTCTATATAGCAAGGCTTTAGGGTAAGTGTCCCAGGGTATAGCATAAATTTTCCCTTTTATAGTATCGTTATAAATTTTATTGGTTAATAATTCATCTTTATATCCCTTTACCGAACCTGTCATTTCTAAAAATTTTTCTGAATTTTTAGTTATAATGTGCTTTATATAACTATCATTTATTGTAGTTATGTCTGCTTCATACTGCGGTCCATTAAATATCGCTTCAACATTGTTATCTGTATCCTTTACTGTAATAACATTTATATTAACTTTCTTATGCAATTTTTCAAATTCCTCTGCTGCAAGTTCAAATTGAGGTCCATGTTCTACATCCGTAACAACTTTAATATTTCCTTTAAGTACTTTTTCATTATTTTTGCTATCCTGTTTTTTATTACAGGAAACTACCATTAAACATAACGTTATTATCATTATTAAAAGTAATGTTATTCTTATATATCTCTTCATAAAAATTCTCCTATTGATTTCAATCTAATATGTATATTTTATAATAATACCAATTATCTTTCAACTTCAGTAATTAATCATAAACTTCTCATTAAAGTAAAATATCCAGAGAATAAATCTCTCTGGATATTTTAAAGATTTAGCCTTTAGACATTTTATAATTTCCTTCGGAATTAAAATCTTTTTTCCAAGCCTTTTCTGCATAAGGCTTATATCCCTCTGATACTTTATCAAGTTGTTTTTGAAATTCTAGATCTTCAAGCATCATTCTTGCACCTTCATCTGTAGGCCTCGCACCTGTCTTTTTAGCAATTTCCCTAATTTCATTGGTATTGTCAATCATCATGCAAGGTAATAGCAAGTTCTTATTATATGGTTGTCTATTTCTTAATTCCTTAAAAAGATCTGACTTAAATACATCTACAAGTTTTTTGCCTTTTAAATTATCTACTGCAAAATGGGCAAATATACAAGGCTCTACTTCTTCCTTGGAATTTATGTGACAATAGTATTTTCCTGCAATACATCCTCCAACATAAGGTGCATCATTAAAAAAGTCAATAGTAAAATATGGCTTCGTATTTCTTATTTCTCTTATTTTTTCTCCTAAGCGTATTCTCTGCTCTGGAGTAAGCATCACATTTACATCAGGTTCTTTACCTACAGGCATAAATAAGAAATACCACCCCATTTTTGCTCCCTTTTCAACAAGCATGTCTATAAATTCACTTGATGTAACTGTATCTATGTTATACTTACTGGTTGCAGTAGATACTCCAAATAAAACTCCTCGTTCCTTCAAAAGATCCATTGCATGCATAACTTTTTTAAATATACCTTTTCCTCTTCTTTTGTCTGTCTCTTCTTCAAATCCCTCCACAGAAAACATAGGGATTACATTTCCCAACTGTTTTATCTTATCTGCTAATTTATCATCAAAGAGGGTACCATTTGAAAATGGTGTAAACATACAATCACTATATTTTTTATATATGTCCAGCATATAGTCATTTATAAAAGGTTCTCCCCCAAGAATTATAAAATAATAAATTCCAAGTTTTCTAGCTTCACCAATAATTCTATCTACTTCCTCTTTAGGAATATCATCCTCTTTGCTATAACTTGAAGCATAACATCCTGTACACATTAAATTGCATCTCATAGATGGACTCATCAATATTGTAAATGGTGTCTTTATACCTGTATCTTGAAAAAACTGCTCTCTTTTTGGCATTCCATACCAAACTGCATTTGAAAAAAAATTAGTGAAAAATTTATCTATACAATTTTTATTAGAATTTTTAATAATGCCTATAACAAGTTTATGAATTGCTTGATTAGTTTCGTATAATTCCTGAACTCTTTCTACTCTAGCTAAATTCTCTTCGTCTTTTTTTACTGTTTTCTTAATCAAAGCAAACAGCTTATCAAGGCTTTCTTCTGGGTCTCTATTCAGCAATTCTACACCGGCTTTAGCTAATGCATTCTTAGTTGCCTTTTCCAATATTCCAGTTACCTTCATCTGCCATTCCTCCTGATAAATAATAATATGAAAAATAAGTCTTTAAAAAATATCCATTCTTTCTTATTTGTGTGAAAATACACAATAATATAAAAAACAAACTTCTATTAAACAATATTATATTAATTTTATATGCAAATATTCAATAATTCCCTCTTAATATTGTGTAATTCATTTTATCCTGCAATTTTCATCTAAACCACTTTTTCATTTAAATGTTTTAGACATAACCTCCCTATATATTTCATCTATACTTATTTTGTTTTTTAAAGCAAGTTTTTTACAATCCTCATATTCAATTTTGCTTTTTATTTTTTTGCCTTTGTAATAAGCATTTTTTACATTTACCTCACCATACTTTGTAACTACCTTTGTAAAATCTCTATATAACATATTCCTTTCTACTTTATATTTTCTAAATCCTAAAGTAGTAGTTTCTGTTAAAATAATGTCTCTAATCCCTTCTTCTGCTTCATCCTTATAAAGCACACTCAATTTTACTGCCGGCCTTCCCTTCTTCATTATTATGGGAGTCAAGTACGCATCTAAAGCTCCTATTTGTAACAATTTATCTAGTATATATTGATATTTTTCAGGATTCATATCATCTATATTGCATTCTATAACTTGTGCTTCTTCTCTAATACATTCTAATTCATCTTTAGATCTAGATTTATCCATGCTTCTTCTATCTAATATATATTCAGTTTTTTCATCTTTATTCCAATAACAATCCTTATGGCTATTCTTTTCATAAGATATAGGTTCTCCTATAAAAACCCTCAAAACATTTGGAATATCATCGTTATCCTTACTTCCTATTCCGTATCCTATTTTTGTTACTTTAAAATTCTTATCCGAAGTGAAATTTGAGCATAGATAAGATAAAATAGCTGCACCTGTTGGTGTAGTGGCTTCAAAATTTACTTTAGATTCTATAGGAACGTTTTTTAATATCTCTGCTGTAGCAGGTGCTGGAACAGGTAATATACCATGAGCACATTTTACAAACCCACTACCAACTTCCACCCTGGAAGCTTCCACTTTATCCACATTCAAATAATCAAAACATATAGCAGCTCCAACAATATCCACTATAGAATCCACTGCCCCAACTTCATGAAAGTGAACTTCATTTATAGGTTTACTATGCACCTTTGCTTCAGCTTGCGCTATTTTTTTAAAAATTCCCTCACTTATTTCCTTAACTTTAGAACTTAAACTGCTTGAACTTATCATGTTTTCTATATATTCTAAATTTCTATGATGATGTGCACATACAGAATTATTTTTCAAAACTACGTCTACTTTAGTTCCTGATATGCCATTTTTTACATCTTTCTTAATATTAATCTCATAACCATTCATATTAAGCTTTGATAATTCAAAAGTTAAATAGTCCTTATCTACTCCAGCATCTATTAAGGCTCCTAAATTCATGTCCCCACTTATTCCAGAAAAGCAATCATAATAAAGTATTTTCATAATTTTAATCTCCCACTCCATAAGGGTTTTCTAGTTGAAAGTCCCTATAACATAATTATTAGTCTTATATGATATAATAATATCATATAAGACTAAGGGAGGCTGCATAATTTGTCTAACAAATTAGATAGAGATTTTTACGGAAGGGACACCTTATCAGTTGCAAAAAGTCTCTTAGGTAAAGTACTAGTTCATGAAATAAACGGTAAAAAATTATCTGGAAAAATAGTAGAAACAGAAGCTTATAAAGGAATTATAGATAAAGCTGCTCATGCCTATGGAAACAGACGTACTAAACGAACAGAAGCCTTGTATGGCCCCTGTGGTTTTTCCTACGTATTTATGATATATGGAATGTACTATTGCTTCAATGTAGTGACTGAAAGTGAAGGTATTCCTGAAGGAGTCCTTATAAGAGCATTAGAACCTCTCACTTGTCTAGAAGACATGTCCTTGAACAGATATGCAAAAGAATACAACCTATTAAATAAACGTCAAATTAAGGATTTGACCAATGGCCCTGGGAAACTATGCAAGGCACTTCTCATAGACAAAAGCCAAAATAGAAAAGATCTTTGTAAAAGTGACCTGTACATCGAAGGAAATACTATTGAAAATATCAGCATAAAAAGCTCTAAACGTATAGGTGTAGATTATGCAGAAGAAGCTGCAGATTACCTCTGGCGATTTTATATAAAAGATAATGCTTGCGTATCTGTAAAATAAGCTTATGAAAGAGATTAAAAAATGAATTATGTATATATATTAAAATGCAGTGATGGAACATTCTATACAGGTTACACTAACAATTTAGAAAAAAGAATATCAGTTCATAACAAAGGAAAAGGTGCAAAATATACCAGGGGAAGACTTCCTGTAAAATTGATTTACTTTGAGGAATATGACTCAAAAAGTGAAGCTTTACATAGGGAATTTTCCATAAAGAAAATGACCCGTCAAAACAAATTACATTTAATAAAAAACTGCCAGCAACCTTGATATTTGTACAAACTTACTGACATTATCTTTTAAATGGAAACTACCTTCATATTCTACATCTATGAGTCTTTCATTAAATATATTTTTTTAAGTTACTTTTATTTTTTAAGATATCTACTAGATATTTTACCTCCTGATCTCTATTTTTGTCCATAATTAAAAGCACATCTTCAGAGTCTATCACTATTAAATCCTTAACCCCAAATACTATTATAAGTTTATCACCTCCAAATACAGTACAACTTTCGCTGGACTCTATTACAGTATTCCCCTTTACATTATTACCCTTTACGTCCTTAAGAAATCTTCCTAACGCAGTAAAAGTACCTATGTCATCCCATAAAAATTCACATTTAATGACATAAGCTTTTCTGGTTTTTTGCATTATCCCAAAATCTACAGATATCCCATCTATACGTTTATATTGTTCCTGTATTACCTTCTCCTCCTGTTTTGTATCCAGGCTTTTATATATAAGATCCATACACTTATACATTTTAGGAAGGTACTTCTGCATTTCTCTTAAAAAAACATCCACCCTCCACACAAACATACCACTGTTCCATAAATAGGTTCCTTTTAATATTAAATCTTTTGCAACTTCTATGTTTGGCTTTTCTAAAAATCTTTCTACTTTAAAAGCATTAACTCCTATATTTATTTTTTCGCCCATTTCAATATAACCATATCCTGTTTCAGGTCTTATGGGTTTAACTCCAATGGTTACAAGTCCCTTTTTCTTTTCTGCAATTTCTACCGCTTTATTTATGGTATCTATAAATAATTTTTCGTTTTCTATATAATGGTCTGAAGGCAAAATTATCATAGTAGCTAAAGGATCCTTTTTTAACAATTTCACCGCTGAAAATCCTATACAGGTGGCTGTTTCTTTATTTTCTGGTTCTGCAAATATATTATTTCTACTTATATCTGGAAGTTCTGCTTGAACTTTGTCTATATATTCCTCATTAGTAACCACATATATATTATTTGTATCAACTAAAGGCTTGATTCTATCTACAGTATTTCTTAAAAAGCTCTTATTATTTACAATTTTTAAAAATTGTTTTGGATTTTTAGCTCTAGATAATGGAAATAATCTTGTTCCTTTACCTCCTGCAAGAATTAGTGCATACAACAATAAATTCACTCCAAATACTACTTGCTATGTTTTATACTATGTATAAATTATTGTAATTGTGAAATACTGTTTAAAATATTATTATCATTGCAAGACTAACAGTATAGTGCCCTAAAAATATTTTTAAGGCACTATACTTTATACAACTTGAAGATTTTTATTCTGAATTTCTTCTAGCTTGTACTGTTCAATACCTATATTATTTAGTTTATTCCAAAGTTTTTCCATAACCCTTTCAGGGTTATAATAAAATTCACCTTCTCTTATCTTATAAAATATCCAACCCAATCTCTCTAAGTCTAATTGCGTTTCTATAATTTCCTTAGAGCTGTAATTTTTATGAGACAACTCACTATCACATATAATTGCAACCCTATTCCTCACATCCTCCACAACAAAGTCTATCTTGTACTTGCCTATTTTTACCTCAGGCACAATTTTATATCCCTTGCTTTTTATAATGCCATACACGTCTTTTTGGAATCTAGATTGAAATACATATTCAATACTTTTATTTTTAACACTATACTTATTATAATTTAGGAAGTAATTTAAGAGAGAATAACGCACACATTCCTCATTTAAATCTTCTAAGTCTATTGAATGGAATAGCCACATCTGATTTCTAGCTCTACTTGCAGCTACATTAAATCTCCTCATGTCATTTTCTTTAGTAAGTGGAGCAAATTTTACATCCTTTGAAATAACCATAGATAAAAAGATTATATCCCGTTCGTCACCCTGGAAAGAGTAAGCATCTCCACATATGAGCTTTCTATTTATCATCTCTTCTACACCTATTTTTTCTCTAAGCATATTTTCTATAAGATGACCTTGAGGTTCCCCAAGTAAAGATATAACGCCCATAGACATATTAGAATATCTTTTATCCCTGCAGCAGGAAACAACCTTGTCTACTAAGCATTCAGCTTCCTTAACATTTATAGGCTTAGCTGCATCTCTAACCCCTCCATTTACTTTAACAGTGTTTATCGCTGGATAAAACTTTTCATATATTTTAGGATATCTAAGAGGTACTATTTCACCTGAGTAGCTTAAATCATTACTGAAATTTATTATTTCCGGTACGCATCTGAAATGTTCCTTCAACATTAATCTACTTGGAAATACCCTAAGTGCTGTATCATACAAACTAACTTGGAGATCAAGCCATTCTTTTTGAGGTATATTTCCCAAATACTTATCTATTAAATCATGCACCACATTCTGATCAATACCTATAGTTTCTGGACTTATTTGTTTATCATCACCTACTATAACCGCTCTCTTAGCCCTCATAAGTGCACACAATGAGAATATATCACTCTGACTACTCTCATCAAATATTATTACATCAAACATATTTTTAGATAACTTTATGTTTTCAATAACCCTATTTAAAGGCATAATCCATACAGGTATAACTTTTTTACATTTTTCCATTTCTTTTTGAGCTATCTTCCTATACTGAGGCACCATCTTACCTCTGCCTTTGCCAATTCTTTTTACTGCTTGAGCCCAAGAAAATAAGCTTCTTTTTTCACTTTCCTTAGTTTTAATTATCTGATTATACCAGGTCTTCTTTGATACTATGTCTTTTATAAGCACCTTCTCTCTATTTTTTTCATTTTCTATAAGGTCACCTATGTTATCATCATTGAAATCATACATGTTCTGCAATAAACTATTCCATTTAGCCCATTTCCATGCTTCTCCCCAACTGTTGAACTTTTCCTTATCATAAGTCCAGTTGTCCAATATATTTATGCAAGTTTTGGGGCATACTTTTTTCATTTTTCCTATTAACTCGTCTATTTTAAGTGATTTATTTTTTACACATTTAATTTCTTCAAATTCACTTAATATCTTCTTAACTTCATCTATATTCAAATCGTCCACAGCTTTATAGAGATTTCTCAACTTTTCCGTAGTTTTTATCAACTTTTTCAATATCTCTATATAAGCTTTGTCTTCATTATATTTATTCATATTCTTTATAAAATTTACGCATTTAATTAAATAATCATAGGTCTCTTTCTTATGCCAATCAATATTTTGCGGAACTGATATTTTCCCAAGAGCTCTTAAGATCTCCCTTTTATACTCCATATCCCAATTTATTATAACATCCAAGTAATCTAAATTTTGTTCAATAGCAATAAACTCACTTTCCCTTAAATTAGAGTTTATTGTCTCTCCACCGTAATCTTCCATTACATTGTTCCACATAGTTTTTAATGCAGTAAAAATCCTCTCTTGTTGGGTATAGAGTTTAACTATTAAGGCTTGATCCGTATTTTTTAATAAGTCTCCATTTACCTTACAACATTCCAGTATATATTTACATTCAGGATGAAAAATCATAAATATTCTTCCTACTTTTCCTTTTTCATTAAATTCATCAAATAAAATATCAAAGTCCTCTATAAATTTATTTTTGCTTACATTTTCGGGAATTTCTATTTTACAATTTCTAATCTGATTGTTAATCTTACTCAAGCTCAACATGTATTCACTACTTTTGCACAATAAATCTCTAAATGTTTGCTTTGATATTTTACTATTGTGATAGTCCTGAAATACATTCCACCATATATTTTTTTCCTGAAGTTTCGTGATTTTACTTTTACATATATTTGCAAGCTCTAAAACTTTTTCATAGTTGCATTTATTATCATTAGGTATATGCCACCCTTCTACAGTTTTAATATAATTTTCATATTGACCATTTAATTTTTTATACTCTGAAATTTTATTACATATTTCATTGAAGTCAGGTAATTTACTTATTATGTTTTTCATACTATCAAATTTACACTTTTTATCCTTATCTAAATCCCCTAACAGATATATTAGCAAGTTGAATTCCTTATCTGATAGCGGCATTACTTCATCAATTTTTATTCTATCCTTCATCCAACAATATTTATCTTTATTGTCTTTAACCCACTTTGCTATATATACAATGTCATACTCTTTTCCCTCATAATTTATATTTCTCTTTTCCTTCTCTCGAATCTTTTTTAATTTTTCATACAGAAGCTCCTCATTTCTCCTGCAAAAGCTTAATTCTTTTTCCAAACTTTTGACTTCTTCATCCATAATTTCAGGATCCATAGAGAGGTTGTCCGTTATTTTTCTTACAGCTTTGTTAAGGTCATTTAAAGAATTGATATCGTTTCCCAAAACGCTTATACATAGAGGTCTTATTTCTTCAGGTATTTTTCCTGTCAATACTTTAAGTGCCCTACTTGTCTGACTAGTTACAAGTATCCTTTTGCCATTTGCCAGCAAGTGACATATTAAATTCACTATAGTATGGCTTTTTCCTGTTCCTGGTGGTCCTTGCACAACTACTCCATAATTTTCACATATTTTCTTTACTATGCTTTTTTGTTCTGAATTTGCAGGAAGAGGGAATAACAAATTGTCTGACACATCATTCCATTCACTTTTATCAGCTCCACTGTAATCTGACCCATCTTCATCCACTAAAGCTTTAATAGTCTCAGGTATCTCATATCCATTATCTATTTCATCAATTATATTGGCTATTTCAACCTGCCATAACTTCATACTATTCTTTCTTACCAATATAACAGAGGAATTGTAAATCACAGGGAACTGCTCGAAATCAATTTTGTTTTTTAAAAACTTACTCTGACTCAACTTACCCTTAACATCTATGTGGGAAATTAGATTTAAAAATACTGACTTAATTTTTTCTATATTTCTCGGATCTAAATTCACACGACTTACTTCATCTGCAAGGGAAATAATATCAGACATATTACATTCTTTCAGGCCTTCAAAAAGAGAAGCCTCTAGCCTAGTCTTACCTGAAGGTATTAATATAAATGAACCCTTTGCCTTATTAAATTCTATTTTCATTCTAGTAGTCAAAACAGGGTGAAGTATTTTTTCCTTATCTATATTCCATACAATTAAGCCATGTCCAAAAACTATTTCAAAATTCTCTCCATTTTTTTCATTTTCCTGGTATAGATTAAAAAACTCCTGATACAGCTTTCCACACTTTTTGTTCACCTCAATCCAATTTTCACTAGTAACAGTTTTTCCAACAATACATCCGGCCATATGGGAAAATTCTTCTTCCCAGTACAACTTATCGTAATCATAAACATTTCTTACGGATTTTTCATTTAGTTTTTTTAATCTTAGCAAATAAGAAAATATCTCTTTTATCTTTTCCCTGTATTCCATAATCTCCCTCCTAATAGTGGTTAACTAATTAATCTATTTACTTTTATGTTAAATTATACCATCATAAGGAAAATACTTCAAAAAAATCGTTAAACAAAATTCAAACATATGTGACGGCATTTTTTTTGGATGACTTTGAATAACTCATGAAATACACATTTTAGGCAAAAAAATTCAATGAAATATATTTTCACTGAATTTTTTTATTTTTTTAATTACATCTAAGAGTTTTTCCTATTTATTTTTTTATGAACTAACTTATACAATACAAATACAATTATTAAAACAACTAATGCTATATCTGCAAAATGAAACCATTGTCGTATAATTGTCCATTTTTCTCCCATTTTATAACCTGCGTATCCTAAAATAATACTCCATATAGAAGATCCAAGTAAAGTGTAAATTATAAATTTTTTAACTTCCATTTTGCTTATCCCTGCAGGAAGAGAAATAAAAGTTCTAATTATAGGTAATAGTCGAGAAAAAAACACTATTTTTTCTCCATATTTGCTAAAATAATAATCACTTTTTTCAATATGGGATCTAGATAATCTGAGTTTTTCCGCATATTTTTCAACTAAAGGTCTTCCACCTATTTTTCCAATATAATATGAACCTAAAGAACCTACTGTACCTCCTAATGTACCAACTATTATAACAAGAGGTAAACTTAGTCTTCCCGTATAACTTAGGTATCCTCCAAATGGCAGTATAGCTTCACTTGGAATAGGTATACAGGCACTCTCAAGGGCCATAGCTACAAACGTGCCTATATATCCCGTTTTATCTAAGACAAAAATAACTATTTCAATTATTTTTTCTACCATTATGTTTCCCTTTCCCTATAATATATATTTTTTGATTATAATTATATATCATAATGTAACACTTTTGTATTAACTTTTTATAAACAGAGTTCTTCGTATCAGATGGAGTTTTAAACTCCACCTGATACGAAGAACTCGTTATCCATGTCGGATAAATAAATTTTTGTCCTAAATAAAATTACTTTTTGCAGGAATCCCTCTCAATCAATTTATGTGACAATACGTATTTCTTTTTTTCCAATCCTTGTTTATTTATTAATTTTATGAGCATCCTCATACCAACAGATCCCATGTCGTAAGTAGGTTGTGCTACAGTTGTTAATTTAGGATAAAATATGGAAGCAGAATATATATTGCCAAATCCCATTACATCCACATCTTCAGGTACCCTAATATTATTATCTCTAAGTGCATTTATAGCACCCATAGCCACCTCATCACTGGTACAAAATACTGAATCTACTTTAGTTTTACTGAGTATTTCACTCATTCCTTTATAACCATCTTTTGCTTTAACATTCCCAAAATAAACCTTACTTTTGTCTAATTCAAGGTTATTTTCCTCAAGAGCCTTTCTGTACCCCTTGTACCTTATAGCATTAGCATTTGCCATATCTGTATTTTCGCCTATGTAAGCTATATTCTTATTCCCATTTTTTATTAAATAAGTTACACCTTCATATGCAGCTTTTTCATTGTCAATAGTTACGCTAGGTATACTTTCTTTTTCATTTGTAGTTTCTACTAAAACCATTGGAAGCTGAAGTTGTTTTATGAGATCCAATATTTTTGATTCTAAGGAATTACTCATATATAAAACTCCATCTGCCATCTTCTCTTTCAGAACCTTTAAATATTCCATTTCTTTTTCTATATCTAAATCAGTATTGCATAACATTATATTATAATCATATATATTTGCTACATCTTCAGCTCCTCTTACAATTTCAGGATAAAACTGATTAGATATATCCGGGATTATTATCCCTATAGTTCTTGTTCTTTGAGTTTTAAGACTTCTTGCTACTATATTGGGCCTATAACCTAGTTTTTCAATAGCTACTAAAACCTTTTTCTTAGTTTCTTCATTTACAACGTCTACATCATTAAGTACTCTAGACACTGTAGCTATTGAAACCCCTGCCTCTCTAGCAACGTCTTTAATTGATGCTGCCACCTTATCACCTACCAATTACTTTTTTTATAATTATACTTATAAACCTAACTTATTACAAGCTAATTTACAATATTTACTATAGCCAATTAAAATTAGTGATTGTCATATTTTACTAATTACTTTATTTATTTACTACTTCCATTGCAATATCTAGTTTTTCTCCATTAATGTTACAATTATTATATTCTCTATTGGCATTATAAATAACATCCATAGAAAGAGTTTCCTTTTTTATTCTTTCATCAAATTTTTTCACTACAGCTTCAAGTTTTTCATTACCTGAAACATATAGATTTATATTATCTGCAACTTCGAAACCACTTTCTTTTCTCATATTTTGAACTTTGCTTAAAATCTCTCTCAAATTTCCTTCTTCTCTAAGTTCTTCTGTAATTGTGGTTTCTAAAACAATTCCAGTACTTCCTTCTCCTGCAAAGGCAAATCCCTCTAACCCTTCCATTGTAATAAGTAAGTTATCTGAATTTAACTCTATTTCTGATTCTGATATATTTATTTTTACAGTTTCCTTGTCATTTATCTTTTGTGCCAATTCCATTTGATTCATGGATGATATTTCATTCTTTATTTTTGGTATTAATTTACCATACTTTTTACCTAGTACAGGTAAATTTGGTTTTATACTAAAGTTAACATACTTTGATAAATCTGCATTGAAAACTATCTTTTTAATATTTAATTCATCTCTTATTATATCTCCATAATATTCAGGAAGAGTATTTACGCTTATAAGCATTTCCGAAAGAGGCTGCCTATTTTTTATATTAGCACTATTTCTAGCACTTCTTCCAAGTTTAACTATCTTATAAGCTTCTTCCATATTCTCTTCAAGCTTAGCGTCTACTACATTTGAATCGTACTCCGGCCACTTACATAAATGTAAGCTTTCTACTGCATCCTTATCAAGATTTACTACAAGATTTTGATAAATTTCTTCTGTTATAAATGGTACAAATGGTGCAGCTACCAGACACAAAGTATTTAGTACTTTATATAAAGTTAAATATGCTCCTATTTTATCATCCGTTAACTTTTGGCTCCAGAATCTTGACCTATTTCTCCTTACATACCAGTTTGAAAGTTCATCTACAAAGTTTCCTATATTCTGAGCAGCTTGAGTAATTCTATAATTATCTAAGTGATCTTGAGTTTGCTTTATAAGAGAATTCAACTTGGAGATTATCCATTTATCCATTACATTTTCGCTTACAAAATTTTTATAGTCCATAGGGTTAAAATTATCTAAATCTGCATAAAGCACATAAAAAGAATATACATTCCATAGGGTACCTAAAAATTTTCTCTGGCTGTCCTGTACTGCTTCTTCATAAAATCTAGATGGAAGCCATGGTGCACTTTCAGTATAGAAATACCATCTAGCTGCGTCTGCCCCTTCATTTTCCAAAATAGTTGAAGGACTTAGAACGTTTCCTTTATGCTTTGACATTTTTAATCCATGTTTATCCAAGACGTGTCCTAAAACCACACAATTTTCAAATGGACTTCTATCAAATAATACTGTAGATATAGCCATAAGAGTGTAAAACCATCCTCTAGTTTGGTCTACTGCCTCAGATATAAACTGTGCAGGGAAATTTTTCTCAAAAACTTCTTTATTCTCAAAAGGATAATGATGTTGTGCAAAAGGCATTGAACCTGAATCAAACCAGCAATCAATTACTTCTGATACTCTCTTCATTTCTTTTCCACAATGAGGACACTTTAACTTAACTCTATCTATATAAGGTTTATGAAGTTCTATATCATCTGGTACATTTATTCCTTTTTCCTTTAATTCTTCAATACTTCCTATGCATTCTCTATGACCACACTCACATTCCCATATTGGAAGAGGTGTACCCCAATATCTTTCTCTGCTAAGCCCCCAATCTATTACTCCTTCAACAAAGTTTCCAAATCTACCAGTTCTTATATTATCAGGATACCAGTTTGTATCATTAGTATTTTTAACTAGTTTATCTCTCATTTGAGACATTCTTATAAACCAAGTATCTCTTGGATAATATAAAAGTGGAGTATCACATCTCCAGCAAAATGGATAGGAGTGAGTAAACTTTTCTGCCTTATAAAGTATTCCTTTTTCTTTTAAATATTCTATTATTTTAGGATCAGCATCTTTTACGAAAAGGCCTTTCCATGGAGTAACTTCTTCTTTATATCTTCCTTGAGTATCTACAGAATTTGTCATAGGAATATTATATTTTTTCCCTGTAATACTATCATCTTCACCAAAAGCAGGAGCTGTATGAACTATTCCAGTACCTTCTGTTAATGTTACATAATCTGCATGAACAACATAATGTGCTCTTCCTTCAAAAGGTGCGAAATTAAAAATTGGTTCATAATCAAGTCCAACTAACTCTTCTCCTTTAAATTTTCTTAAAACTTCATATTCTCCCTCTAGCTTTTCTAACATAGCTTCTGCTAGTATTAGATGTTCTTCCTTATTAAGAACTTCTACATAGTCGTAGCTTTTATTTACAGCTAATGCCATATTGTTAGGAAGTGTCCACGGTGTAGTTGTCCATGCAATCATGTATTTATCTTGACCTTTAATCTTAAATTTAACGTATACTGATGTCTCTTTTACATCTTTATATCCTTGAGAAACTTCATGTGAAGAAAGTGCGGTTCCGCATCTAGGACAATATGGCACTATTTTATGACCTTTATATAAAAGACCTTTTTCCCATATTTTTTTGAGTGCCCACCATTCTGACTCTATGTAATCATTGTGATATGTTACATATGGATTATCCATGTCTACCCAGAATCCTAACCTGTCAGACATTTCTTTCCATTGGCTTACATAAGTAAATACACTATTCTTACATTTCTTTATAAAATCTTCTACACCGTATTTTTCAATTTGTGGTTTTCCGGAAATTCCAAGACTCTTTTCAACTTCTAGTTCGACTGGAAGTCCGTGTGTATCCCAACCTGCTTTTCTCAATACTTTATATCCCCTCATAACCTTATATCTTGGTATGAGGTCTTTCATAACTCTAGTTAGGACGTGTCCTATATGAGGTTTTCCATTTGCAGTTGGAGGTCCATCATAAAAAGTAAAATACTCACCATCCTCATTTTCCTTAAAACTTTTTTCAACTATTTTTTTATCTTGCCATAATTTTAAAACATCTTTTTCCATCTGTACAAAACTTTTATCACTATCAATTTTTTTATACATGGATTTAACCCCTTTCTATTCTCATTGTTAAGTTTTTACTATTTTTCAATACTTATACACTACATAATTTTTAAGCCAAAAGATACGCAATAAAAAAACTTCATCCAAATAGGACGAAGTTTAACTCGCTATACCACCTATGGGTAACAAATTTAAGTACTACCATACTCTATTCTGTAACGTAGAATTACGTAAGAATTTACTAAAATGATTATAAAAATACTGTTCAATTCTTAAACTCCCAGGTGATTTTCTTTAAGCTTTTCTATGGGTTTTCAGCATTCCCCACTCTCTGTAAATAAAAACAAACTTAAATACTTTTCCTGTTCAATGTTTTTCAATTACTACCTGTATAATTTCCTTTCATTATATTATATGAATTTTCTATTGTCAATTTTTTTTAGACAATTTTTTTGTATTATATTTCTAAAACCTGTAATATAGCACTTGCTATAGCTTGTGCAGCTTTATTTCTACCCTCGTCAGTTCCTAATATTCCCGCATCATTTTTATTAGTAAGAAACCCTAATTCTGTTAAAACCGTTGGTGCAGTGGTATGTTTTGCTATATAAAGCCAGCTTCCATCTTTAAGTCCCCTGCTATAGGTCCCAAGAGCACTAGACAAACTTTTTTGTATAGCCTCTGCCATTTTCTCTCCTTTTACACTTCCTGTATAATACAGTGTTTCAGTTCCTTCTGCAGCTGGATCATCAAAAGCATTTGTATGAATTGAAATCATATAAGCTGCACCTGCATTATTTGCAGTGTCACATCGTCTCTGAAGACTTTCAGTAACAGTTAAAGGAGTTGTTTTTCGCTCATCTGTAGTTCTAGTATAAATTACTTTAACCCCCTTGGTCTCCAGTATTTTCCCGACTTTTAAGCCAACACTTAAAGTTACATCATCTTCTTGAAATCCATTTCCACTTGAGCCTATATCACTTCCTATTCCGTGTCCAGGGTCTATAACTATTACAGGTGCACCTTCTGATGGTGTTACTGGTGTTGGATCTATTTGTTTTGCTTTCACAGTTAAAGTAAATGTTACAGTTTTACTGTATCCCTCTGCAGTCCCCTTATATGTAAATGTACCTACTTTAGAGGTGTCAACAGTGTTTGGACTCCACATAATACTTACTTTTTTACTAGTTCCATCACTCATAGTAGCTTGTACACTAGTTGGTAAAGAATA
>DAIMMR010000514.1:0-2564 GCA_036720575.1 Clostridium sp. | reverse complement strand
TGCTTGCACACAGCGAAAGCGACTATACCAAATCAAAGATTTGGAATATCTGCTTGCACACAGCGAAAGCGACTATACCAAATCAAAGATTTGGAATATCTGCTTTTCCCACTAAGTAAGATTCATTGATATTCAAATCTATTTTAATTATAACATGTTTTCCATTAATTTTTATATAAATGCTGTTTTTGTCATGTGACGACTTATTTTTTCCTTTTTTTTAATATTTTTTTTCCTTTTTTTTAATATTTGACTTATAGCAATCTGGGTGATATAATTTAATACTGCATGAGATAATAATTATGCAATGTTAAGTATTCAAACACTTAACCCAACATGGGGGCGCAATGGTTTCGACAGGGGTGTGATGTGTTTGAGAAGCGAGTCGAGGGAACCTGTGGGCCCGCGTTAAAAAACTATAGGATTAAATATAAACGAAAATAATAACGAAAATTTAGCTTTAGCAGCATAGTCTGCTAGCCGTCAGCCTAGACTTCCCGTGATCTAGGGTCTGGCGTCGATAGCGGGGAAACGAGCCTAGGAAAGCTTTGACCTAGGAACGGAATTTATGAAGCTACTGAATTCAGAAGCCTGTCCTTAGGCGTCTGAAGGAGGGAATGTTAAATTAAGGACTGCACTCGGAGATGCTCAAATGTTTCTGCTTTTGGACAGGGGTTCGATTCCCCTCGCCTCCACCAAATGGTAACGAATAAATTTAATAAATGACTATTTATCTTGATTTTGATAAATAGTCATTTTTGATATATTAGTATATCATTACTGTATGGTAACGTAAGCAATATAGATATAGACTATGTATGTCAAACTGGATGTCAATCAAATATATCTGATAGGCTTATTTTCAAGGTTTTACAAATCTTAATTGCATGGGTTAATTTTATCTTTGCAAATGGAAAATACAACAAGAATATTAAAAAGTAAATATTAATATGCGTCTTATGAGATAAAATTGAGACAGTAATATTTTTACTATGCATATAATTTTTAATATTAGTTTTTGTCTTTCTTTGGCTTACCCTTACATTATTTCTTCCTAGTGTCATTTCGTTATTTGTCATTTCAGTACATCCCCTTAGATATAGATTGTTAATTTCCAATCGAACGTTTGTTTGAATATAGTAATATATTATCATATTTAGTCAAATATGTCCATTTAATTAATCTTAGGAGGTTGCAACCATTCCTTATAAGATAATTATACTACAAAATCCTATCGCATCCAGCGATAATTTAGACAATTAATTACATTTATTTCACTATATTCCCTGTTGATTTTTATGTATATTTTAATATATATTAAAATGATGATTGCAAAACTTAAATTAAAAGAAATTCGTGTCGAAAAGAAATTGACTCAAATTAAATTAGCAGAACTAGCTGGCATATCTCAAGGCTATTTATCTGAATTAGAACGTAATAGAAAAAGTCCAACATTACGTCAGATATGTAAAATTGCGGATGCCTTAAATGTCCATCCTGATAAATTTGTGTACTATATAAAAGATTAGTCAAAAAGTTAATAACTATTATGAACTGTCCTAAACTTTTAGCACACAGTTCTGAACCTTTTATATACTTTACTTGAGACTATAAAGTAGGTGAAGTATATGATTAGAAAGGAAAATACTACAGTAACGTCGGTAATCCCTAAAAAGGTATATGAACTTCTTGCTAAAGAAGCCGAATATGAAGATAGGTCAATAAGTAACATGGTATGCAAAATTATTAAGGACCATTACAGAATAAAGGATAATGAATAATTAAATTGGAAAGTGGTGAAAAAGATGCTAATAGATTATATAAAAGTAGAAAATCAAATAAAGGCATTAATCAGTGAAGGGAAAATTAAAAGTGAAGATGATCTTGAGGACATTCCAATAGATGAAATTCCCGAAAAATATGGTTTATGTATAAAAGATCTAATATGTTATCATTGTTATAAGGGCAATAATTTTACTTGTAAATATGGCTGTAACCCTGAGTAAAAAATAAGCTTCAGTTTAAAGCTAAACTGGAGCTTATTATATGGCGCTATTCTTTTGTATTGTTGCTATTGTCTTTATTTCCATTATATAGCTGCTTATTTTTAAATATATGAAATACTAATAATGCTGCAAATATTAGATTAAGTATTGACCAAATTTGTAAATCCTTAAAATGTCCTACGTTTGCAATTCCTACAATAAAAGCTAATACATAAAATACAATAGATGTTATTGTCATACCTTTACTATACTTAGAAATTATAGCTATTATTCCGGCAATTAGCATAAGTATAGCTAACATTATTCCAGCGCTTCCACTGGCTTCTTTATTATTAGACAACACATTTCCCACGCCTGCGGCACATGACTGAAAAGCTACAAGTATAAACAATACAATACTAGTTATTCCTATAACCTTTTTCATTTTTACAAATCCCCCTTGATGTGTAATATTAATTATATTGTAACAAATTATTCATATTTTGTCTATTTTGTCATAAAAAATGTTTGTGTCAAGTTCTAGTGGGCAATTTATTTTTTTGATTTTTCCATTACAAC
>DAIMMR010000513.1:0-2570 GCA_036720575.1 Clostridium sp. | reverse complement strand
CTTTACGTCAGAAAACTAATTTATTTTTAAGCTTGTTTTGCTAAAGCAAAACATCAATGAGTTTATTTATATAAATTTAAAGATTTTTTGCGATAGCTAAAAATCAACTTTCACTGTCAATTGTCCACTATCAACTGTCAACTCAAAAAGCTTTGTTCCGCAAAGTTTTCAAACTGCGGAAGTTGAGTTAATACTTAATCATGCTTTTTCAAGGCTTTTGGATGCCTCAGGTTCATAAGCTTCTGGAACTGCCTTTATCATAAAAATTGCAGTTACAAGAGAAAATATTAGTACTATGGTAAGAAGTATATAATAGTAAGGAAATTTATCTAGAACAAAGCCATATATAATTGCCCCTAAAGGAATAGCTCCCTGACAAAATATACCTAGTATTGCAAAGAACCTTGAGCGCATTTCATTTGGAACCATCTTTTGTAAATTTACACTCATAGGAGTATTGATTCCTGAGTTAGATAAACCTGCTAAAAATATTACAATACCCAAAACCCCAAATAGTTTTAAGTCGTGTCCTCCAAAATATTTTACTGAAGCTGGATGTAAGGAAAATGCAAATATAAAAAATACACCTGCTTCAAATATAAGTGCCCTCTTTATAATTGTCTTTGTACTAAACTTATTTAAGCAAGTTCCCAGGGCTATATTCCCTAAAAGTATGCCTAAAGTAAAGAATGAAATTAAATACCCATACTGCTGTGAGCCAAACCCTATACATTTTTTCAATACAAAGGGAAGTACTATATCTGCAAAAGGAGCTACAAGTAAATTAGCTATCATAAAAAATACAGTTAACTGCATTAAAGCTCTACTTTTCCTTATAAAACCTATTACTTCTCCATTTTCTGCAAAAAAGGATTTTACAGTTATTTTTCCTTTTTCTGTATTCAATTTTTTATAAATTATGAGCATAGAGCATACTGCTGATATTATGAAAGACAGACCATTTAGACAAAATACTGTCTTCATACCAGCAAGCCCATATATTATACCTCCAAGGGCAGGTCCTATAATCATAGAAATTGCATCACTTCCTCCTCTTAAGGAAGTTGCTTTCATAAGTTCATCTTCACAAACAAGCTCTGGAAGAATTGCCGTAGATGAAGCTAGGAAGATTCCATCCATAATTGAAATGAAGGCCTGTAGTAAAAACAGCATATAGATACTTAAATTTTTCTCAGCAACCAAAAGTGCTAAAGCTAATACTAAAATTCCTCTTCCAAAGTCCGCTAGTACCATAATATTTTTTCTGTTTTTCCTATCCCCTAAAATACCTGCAAAAGGTAAAGTTATAACATTAGGAACTAAATTAACTGCTGAAAATATACCCATCATAATTCCAGAATGAGTTATATCCAATATATACAGCGGTATTGCTACTTGTTGTATTCCCGTACCAATATAAGATATAAATCTTCCCATCATATAAAATAGTAACTTTTTATTATCTTTCATTTCTATCGCCTACTTAATTAATATAATATTTGAAATATTGTGAATTTTCCCTATACAATTATGGTAACATGGCTGCCATCCCTGGATTTTACCTCAACAAGTTTTAATCCTCTATATTCTTTTAAAATGTCCATACATTTTGAAAGTTTCTTAAAATCAATCATATTTACATATCTCTTATCTTTCTCAGGAATATACTTTTGTATAAAGGAAGATCCTGCAATAGAAAGTCCAAACTTTAGGAAAGCTATAGGGCAAGGTATTACAAATCTAATTTTACCTGACTTAATGTGAACTCTCATAAATTTTCTCCTTTACTCTATGCTAACTTCCACTACATCTCCGTTTGCACTTTTTACGTCTACTATCTTTCCTGAAAGTCCATTGTCTATTGCTTCTGCAATAACATTCAAGTCCAAATTTTCCATACATTTTGCATTTTCTGGTATAGGAATTTTTCCTATAGTTTTAAGCATAGTCTTTACAAATCTAATAGGTAAATTCACATTTACATTATCTCCGTCATGAGAAATAACTTTTATTTTAAGCATTTTATTTATGATGTCAGCATCATTTGGAATATTGCTGCAAACGTCCAGAGAAGTATTTTTATCGTTTAGCGCTTCAATAAGCTCCTGAGCTTTGTCAGAGGTAATTTTTCCTTCTTCCACCATTTTCAAAATCTTTGATATTTCCTCATTCATTTTTTAAATTCTCCTTTTAATATATTTATTCATTTAACATTTTAATAGCCTGATCTGCAGTTATTTCACCTTTATCAAGCATATCTACTACTTTCTTTTTATCCACAGTGTTGGTTTTTGCCACATTATATCCAAGTGCTGTTATGACCTCATCTAGTTTTGCCCTTACAGTAGGGTAGGATATTCCAAGTTCTTTTTCCACATCCTTTATATTCCCTCTATTTTTTAGGAAAACTTCTATAAATTTCAATTGGCTGTCTGTAAGATATTCAAACTTTGACATTTCAAAATCATTTTCAATTACAGTATTACATTTAGGACATTTTATCTTTGAAATTAAAAGTTTAGAAGAACAAACAGGACATTTGCTAATAATTTTATATGTCAAATTACCAC
>DAIMMR010000037.1:0-17799 GCA_036720575.1 Clostridium sp. | reverse complement strand
CTTTATTATAATAAAGATAAAGTTAAAAAAGTACCTAAGACGCTGGAAGAGTTGATTTCCATGGGAGAAAAACAGGGATTTCAGTATGATATAAATAACTTTTATTTAAGTTTTCCAATCCTTCAAGCAAATGGTGCTTACATATTTAAAAAGGAAAATGGTGATTACAACGTAAAAGATATAGGACTCAATAATGAAGCTGCAATTAGGGGATATACCATGGTTCAGGATATGGTACAGAAATATAAGTTGATGCCTGAAAATATAGATAGTATAACTGCAAGAAACAATTTTAAAAATGGAAAAACAAGTTTCTATGTAAGTGGATCCTGGGATCTTCAAGAACTAGATGCATCAGGACTTAATTATTCTGTAGTACCTTTCCCAAAATACAATGGTAAACAGATGACATCCTTTGTAACGGCACAGGTAGGTTATGTAAGTTCTAAGTCTAAGCATCAAAAAGAAGACTGGAGCCTTATGAAATATCTCATTAATCATTCTAGTACTCCACTTTTTAAAATAACAGGAAGAATTCCTCCATATAAAGTGGATTACAATATAAAAGAAGTGAAAAATGACCTTAAGGAAAGAACTTTTGTACAGCAGTCCGAGTATGGGCAGATACTGCCAAATGTATCTGAGGTTCAGGCTCTTCAAAATGCCAATAAGGTAATGACAGAGCTTACTTCCGGAAAGATAACTCCAAAGGAGTGTGGACAAAAAATAGAAAAGGATATACTTGATTTTATTGTAAAAGAAAAGCAATAGTATGTATATGAAGATGACAAAGAAATTGGGTTGTATTATAATGAAAAAAGTAGAAATGATGCTAAACTAGGAGGTAAAAAGATGTCGCAGTTGAGAGACGAATTAATTGAAAAATTAAAGAATAGGAAAGCTAAGCTAGGAGTAGTAGGATTAGGATATGTAGGACTTCCACTTGCAGTAGAAAAAGCTAAAGCAGGGTATGAAGTCATTGGGTTTGATGTTCAGAATAAAAAAGTTGAATCGGTAAATGAAGGACATAACTATATTGGTGATATAGTTGATTCAGATTTAGAGAAACTGGTTAAGGAAGGAAGACTTAAAGCTACTACAGATTTTAGTTTTGTAAAAGATGTAGATGCAGTTTCTATATGTGTGCCTACTCCATTAGATTTATATAAACAGCCAGATATATCATATGTAGTTACTTCTACTAAAAGTGTTGCAAAGTATTTACACAGAGGAATGCTCATAGTACTTGAGAGTACTACTTATCCAGGAACTACGGAAGAAGTGTTGAAGCCTATATTAGAAGAAGGCGGGCTTAAATGTGGAAAAGACTTTTTCCTTGCATTTTCACCAGAAAGGGTAGATCCCGGTAATAAACAGTATAAGACAAAGAATACCCCAAAGGTAGTAGGAGGATGTACTCCTGAATGTACAGAAGTGGCAGCTACACTTTATAGAAATATATTGGAAAGTGAAATATATACTGTATCTTGTCCTGCAGTAGCAGAAATGGAGAAGATACTTGAAAATACTTTCAGAAATATAAACATAGGTCTTGCCAATGAAATGGCTGTACTTTGTGAAAGAATGGGAATAGACGTATGGGAAGTAATAGATGCAGCCAAAACAAAACCTTATGGCTTTATGGCTTTTTATCCAGGACCAGGACTTGGAGGACATTGTATACCTCTTGATCCATTTTATCTTTCATGGAAAGCAAAAGAATATGATTATCATACAAAATTAATAGAAACTTCTGGAGAAATAAATGATTTTATGCCAGAATTCGTAGTTGATAATGCTATGAAGCTTTTAAATGGACATAAAAAAGCTATGAATGGTGCAAAAGTACTTCTTCTTGGAGTAGCTTATAAGAAGGATATAGATGATTTAAGAGAGTCACCAGCCCTTAAAGTAATAGATCATTTGGAGAAAAATGGAGCAGAAGTAATTGTAAGTGATCCATTTATTCCTGAATTCAAACGTGGTGGAAAAGTATACCATACAGTAAAATGGGAAGATGTAATAGATGAATCTGATATAGTAATTATAACTACAGATCACAGCTCTTATGATTATGAAGCTATAGTAGAAAGAGCTAAAATAATTTACGATACAAGAAATGCTACTAAAGATGTAAAGAATAACAGAGAAAAAATTCATAAACTATAATATTGTACGCAAATATTACTTTTTAAGAGGTGTTTTTATGAGTAAATTGAAATTTGCCATCTTAGGATGTGGAAGAATTTCTTACAAACATGTAGAAGCTCTAGCAGCTAATAAGGAAGAAGCTGTTTTGGCTGCAGTATGTGATTTGGTAGAAGAAAAAGCAGAGCAAAGAAAAAGTGAGTACATAGAAAAAGTTGGGGATGCTAAAGTAGCAGTTTATACTGACTATAAGAAAATGCTTGAAGAGCAGGATATAGATGTAGTTACTATAGCTACTGAAAGCGGATATCATCCTGAAATAGCAATGTACTGCATGAACAACAAAAAGCATGTGATATGCGAAAAACCTATGGCGCTTTCAATAAAAAATGCAGATGATATGATAGAGTGTTCTAAAAAGAACAATGTAAAATTGTGCGTAAGTCATCAAAATAGATTTAATAAACCAGTGCAGCAGCTTAGATCTGCTGTGGAGGAAAATAGATTTGGCAGACTTGTAAATGGTACAGCTAGAATACTATGGAATAGAAATATGGGATATTATCATCAGGCACCTTGGAGAGGAACCTGGAAGCTGGACGGTGGAACATTGATGAATCAATGCATACACAATATAGACCTGCTTCAGTGGATGATGGGAGGAGAAATAGACACTGTTTATGCTCAGTGTGATACTTTCTTAAGAGATATAGAAGCTGAAGACTTTGGAGCTATTGTTATAAGATTTAAAAATGGAGCCATAGGTATAGTTGAAGGTACTGCTTGTGTTTATCCTAAAAACTTAGAAGAAACTTTAAGTGTCTTTGGAGAAAAGGGAACAGTGTGCATAGGTGGACTTGCAGTAAATAAGATAGAAACCTGGAATTTCGAAGATCACAAGGATTTAGATGATGAAATATTAAAATCACAAGAGGGAGATCCTGATACTGTATATGGTTTTGGGCATATACCTCTTTTTAAAGATATGATAGATGCAATAAATAATGATAGAAAACCTCTTATAGATGGAGAAGAAGGCAAAAAGGGAATGTCTATAATTTTGGCGGCTTATAAGTCAAGACTTACAGGTATGCCTGTAAAATTCCCTATGGGAGATTTCTCAACTATGGATATGGTTGGAGTGAAAAAAATAAACAAGTAGCAGTTAAGAATTGAGAATGGAGGACTTTCATTCTCAATTCTTAAATATGCAGGAAAAGGAGAATAAGTATGTCTGAAAATTATATATCAAATACTTCAAAAGTTGGCAATAATGTAAGTATAGGAAAATTTGTAGTTGTTGAAGACGATGTTACAATAGGAGATAACTGCATGATAGGTCATAATGTAGTTATACATAAAGGAAGTAAAATTGGAGCTAATGTAAGGATAGATGATAACAGCGTAGTAGGTAAAGAACCTATGAGATCAGTAAATAGTATATTTAAAGATGAGAAAAAGTTTGATTCTGCTGTTATAAAGGATGGATGTCTTATTGGGGCAGGAGTCATAGTATACTGCGGCTGTGTTATAGGTGAAAATACACTTATTGCAGATTTGGCTACAGTCAGAGAAAACGTAACTATAGGAAGTAAAACGATAATAGGTAGAGGAGTTGCTATAGAGAACTTCTCTAAGATAGGTTCTAACTGTAAAATTGAAACGAATGTATATATTACAGCTTACTCAGAAGTAGAAGACAATGTGTTTATTGCACCTGGAGTCATAACTTCAAATGATAACTTTGCTGCTAGATCTAAGGAAAGATACAAACATTTTAAAGGTGTTACAGTAAAGAAAGGTGGAAGAATTGGAGCTCAAGCTACTATACTTCCAGGTAAAATAATAAATGAAGATGGATTTGTAGCAGCAGGCAGTGTGGTTACAAAGGATGTGGAAAAGGAAATTATAGTAGCAGGTAATCCTGCTAAACAATTTAGAAAAGTTCCAGAAGATCAACTTCTTAAAAATCAACAGTAAACTTTGCAGGGAGGAAAAACATGAAGGTATTAACAGTTGTAGGGGCAAGACCTCAATTCATAAAGGCTGCTGCTGTATCAAATGTAATAAGAAAACACCATACAGAAATATTGGTTCATACGGGCCAGCATTATGATGAAAATATGTCAAAGGTATTTTTTGATGAGCTTAATATACCAAAACCAGATTACAATTTGGAAGTAGGTTCTGGAAGTCACGGAAGACAGACTGGAATGATGCTTATAAAATTAGAAGAGATATATGAAAAGGAAAAGCCAGATTTTGTACTTGTATATGGAGATACAAATTCAACTCTTGCTGGAGCATTGTGTGCAAGTAAGCTTTTAATTCCTGTAGCTCACGTTGAGGCAGGACTTAGAAGTTTTAACAGAGATATGCCTGAAGAGCAAAATAGAGTTCTTACAGACCATTTGTCTAATCTTTTATTTGTTCCTACAGAATCAGCAGTGGAAAATTTAAAAAATGAGGGAATTACAAAAGGCGTGCATAATGTAGGAGATGTAATGTTTGATGCAGTACTTAATTTTAAAAAGTTAGCAGAAAACAAGAATCAGATTATAAAAGAAATTGGTCTCCAAGGTAAGGAGTATATACTAACTACTATACATAGAGCTGAGAATACAAATCATATAGATAGATTAAGAAATATAGTTGAGGCTTTAAATGAATGTAATAAAGCTGTAATACTCCCGCTTCATCCTAGAACTAAAAAATATATGACAGATTATGGACTTGAATTCAATGATAATATAAAAGTTATGGAACCTGTGGGATATTTAGAGATGATAAATCTTGAAATGAATTCTGAAAAGATAGTAACAGACAGCGGTGGAGTACAAAAAGAAGCATTTTTTATGAAAAAACCTTGTATAACTATGAGAGATGAAACTGAATGGGTAGAAACCGTAAAAAATGGCTGGAATGTAGTAGTTGGAACTGATAAGAAAAAGATATTGGATAGCATAGTGAATTTTGTACCCAACAAGGAACAAAAAAATATATTTGGAGATGGAAATGCTTCTGGAAAAATACTAGAAATATTAGACAAATGATTTTTTACATTATTTGATATGGAGGTGAGATTTTGTTTTTAGATAGATTTTTATATTTATTGGTCTGTGCTTATATAATACTGCTCCCGCTTTTACCTAATAAAATGGCATTAGGAAGAATAAATATTCCTCCTGCAGATTGTATATTGGCACTTATTTTATTTGGCTATTTTGTAAAACTTCTTACATCAAAAGAGTGCAGAATTAGATTTTTCTCTGGAATAAGGAATTTTCTTACTAATTACCTTACTATTTTTATGAGCATATTGGCAATTATGATGTTGGTTTCGGTAAGCTATGCGGTAGATAAAAAACTTGCACTTAGTGAAAGCTTTAGATTTATATCCTATATTATATTGTTTTTTATGATTAAGTATGAGTGGAATAAAAGAGAACTTCTAAATGGTATTTTAGGTTCTTACATATGTACCAATGTTATAATATGTGTCTATGGTATATATCAAAATTTTACAGGATTTGGCCTTAGTAATCAATTTAAAAATTATGGGTATGCAAAATTTAAAATAACTGCCACTATGGATAATCCTAATAACCTGGCTGCTTTTTTGATATTAGCCATATTTCCAATGATTATGCTAACAGTATATGAAAAGAGAAAGGAAAGAAAGTTATTTTATTTCTTGCTGGCAGTTTTGATGCTTTTGAATCTAACATTTACAGGTTCTAGAAATGCCATTGTTGGAGTGGTAATAGGAATGGTTATATTAGTTGTTATGTACAGTCTTAAGTTTCTGCTACCTCTTTGTGTAATTGCAGGGGCATCTTTATTTATACCAGAAATAAGGGAACGAATAATGGCTATAAATGATCCAGTTCAAAATCAATCTAGAATATACCTTTGGAAAATTGCACAAAAGATGATAAAAGATCATCCTTTGTTTGGAGTTGGAAATGGAAATTATGTTAGCTTGTATGACAAATATACGAATATATATCCTCAGTATAAATTTTATGGTTACAGAGAGTGGCCCTGTCATAATTCCTATTTAAAAATGGAGACAGAACTTGGAATTATAGGTGGAGTATCCTTTGTTGCAGTAATTTTATCTTCATTAATAAAAGTTAAATCTTTTGTAGATACAACAAAAAGTAAATTTTATAAATATTTTTACATAGGATTTTTAGCTTCCATGGCAGCTTTTTACGTTATGAATTTAGTTGACAACTTATTCTTTGTACCAAAGACTACAACCTACTTTTGGATACTTTTAGCAGTATCTCAAGGAATGATGTACAGGGAAAAGAAAGACGAAGGCATGTTTTTAAACTGAATATATCAGCTTTTAGTTAAGAGTTGAAAGTTGAAAGTTGAGAGTGAAGGTCGATTTTTATCCACTATGTTACAAAAAATCTTAAACTTAAAGCTTATTGAAGCAAAGCTTCAATAGCGATATATTTTAGATTTTCTGAAGTGTTAACGGAAGAAAATCATCCATAACTTTCAACTATACACTCTCAATTCTCAACTATTTTAAAGTGGAGGTGAAAGATATGAAGGTGCTACAGGTTATATCAGGAAATGATATAGGCGGCGGTGGAAATTATGTGTTGAATTTGAGTTTTTATTCAAAGGATAAATTTCATTCAATTATAGGTACAATAGGCGGCGGTGGCCTTTATGATAAAAGTAAAAGCATGAATATAGATACAGTAAAGTTCAAAAGAGCTGCCACCTATGATAGGTACTTAATAGATTATGTAAGAGAAAATCATATTGATCTTGTAAACTTTCATGGGGCAAAAGCATTTTTTATGCACTATTTTTTGAAAAATAAAATAGGTGTTCCTACAGTAGCCACAGTACATAGTGATTATAGAAGAGATTTTTTAAATAATAGGATTAAATACCTGTTTTTCACTCCGCTTAGCGTACTAGGGTTAGGCAGCTTTAAACAATACATATGCGTTTCGGATTATATAAAAAGCCTTTTGGATAATCAAAAATTTATAGGAGAGAAATTTGTAGTAAATAGTGGAATGGATTTTAATAATAGAATTATAAAGGAAAGTAGAGAAAGTATACGAGAAAAATACAATATCTTAGAAAATGATTTTGTATATGTAAATGTAGCAAGATGTCATCCTATAAAAAATCAGTTATCTCTCATAGAGGCATTTAACATGCTTAAAAAACAAGTTAAAGATGTAAAGCTTATGATAGTTGGAGATGGGCCTATGAAAGAGACTCTGAGACAAAAAGTAGCGCAGCTTCATTTAGAGAATAAAGTAATATTTACAGGATATAAATCCAATGCATTGGATTTTGCAAATGCAGGTGAAGTAGGAATTTTAACTTCTTTTAGTGAAGGTGGGGCACCCCCTATGACTTTGCTTGAAAGTGCAGCAGTGAAAAAATATTTCATAGCTCCAGATGTAGGAGATATAGGGAAAGTTTTAGGTAATAATTTAATTTCATTAATAAATCCTAATTCTGTAGAAGATATATACAAAAGGATGAGAGAAATTTATGAGGAAAGAAATGAAATACATCTAAAGGGAGAAAAATTATATGATGCTGTAGTTAAGAAATTTTCTATAGATAGCTTTTGCACAAAATATTATAATGCTTATACTAAAATACTTTCAGAAAAATAGTTGGAGTGAAAAATATGGCAGAAAAGAAATTAATAAAAAGTTCGATTATAGTAATGCTTTTTATAATTGGCGGAAAAGTTTTGGCAATTGTAAGGGATTCCCTTATAGCTGCAAAATTTGGGGCTACCTATGTTACGGATATATATAATTTTGCATTGGGTATGGTATACCTTTTAACTACTATAAGTTACGGACTTACTACTACTTTTATACCGCTTAATTCGGAACATATTGAAAATAGTACTATAAGTGAGAGAAATAAATTTGTAAACAATGTAATAAATATAGCTTCTCTTTTTACAATAGTTTTCACAGCTGTACTCATAATATTTTCAAAGCAGATAATATATGTTTTTGGACATGGCTTTACCTCTAACAGTGTAATATTTGCTCAGTCTGTTGAAATAATAAGGATAATGTTTTTATCACTTATATTTGTAACTTTAGGGAGTGTGGTTACAGGAGTACTCCAGTCCCATAAAAGGTTTTATGAACCTGCTGCTATGGCATTTGTGTCTAACTTAGTTTATATAGTGTATTTAGTGTTCTTAACTGCCAGGTATGGCATAAAGGGATTTGCAGTAGCTACAGTAATAGGATTCTTTGCTCAATTTGTAATAAATTTGCCAAAGTGTAGGAAACTTAAGTATAGATATAAATTTATATTGGACTTTAAAAATAATGATGTACATCAGATGTTTAAGCTAATGATACCTATAGTTATAAGCACCTCGGTAGTTCAATTAAACTTGTTTGTAAATAGGTGTTTTGCAAATAATATATATTTTGGAGCAGTTACAGTCCTGGACTATTCAAATAAAGTAAGTACCTTGGCCTATGAAGTTTTTGCCATAGGTATATCTATGATTGTATATCCTACTTTATCTGAACTAGCAGTTAAAAAGGATGTTGTAAAGTATAAGAAATCACTTATAAGTGCTATAAATACCATAATGATAATAATGATACCTGCATCAGTGGCTATAGGAGTTTTAAGAGATCCACTTATAAACTTAATTTTTAGGAGAGGGGAATTTACAGCACAAGCTGCAAATTTAACTTCCAGTGCCTTATTATTTTATTGCCCTGCAATGATTGCCTATGGAGTAAGGGATATTTTAAATAAAGCATTTTATTCTGTTAAAGATGCAAAAACCCCTATGTCAAACAGT
Source organism: Clostridium sp. (assembly GCA_036720575.1). Lineage (GTDB taxonomy): Bacteria > Bacillota > Clostridia > Clostridiales > Clostridiaceae > Clostridium_B. Next base: position 8,810 of record DAIMMR010000037.1, on the reverse strand, counting down.
TTTGTGGGCATAATTATAAATATAATTATAAATATAATTATAATAAAATATATGAAGGTTTCAGGGCTTGCTTTAGCTACAACTATCTCTGCAGTCATTACTACCTTACTTATGATGTGGAACTTGAACAAAAAATTAGAAGGAATGAATATTAGAAAACTTGTTTTAAGTTTTGTTAAAATAGCTTGTTCTTCTGCTATTATGGGAATAGTTATATATGTTATAAATAATTTCTGTATGAATAAGATTTCCTCTATTATGCAGCAAAGTATGATTTCAATTTTCATATCTTTTGTATTTGGCAGTGTAGTTTACTTTATATGTTTGTATTTTACTGGATTAGAAGAGTATAGAAACCTAATAAATGGGCTTAAAAATAAAATTACAGGGTAGATATTAAACATTTTATACAAGGAAGGTGGCAGATATTACAAAAAAACGTGTTTTGGAGATGGATGTAATAAGATCACTTGCTATAGTTGCAGTAATAGTATTACATGTTTCTGCAACTATACTGTATAGGAGCAAACCTCATTCTATCACTTACAATGCTAACTTTATATTGAATCAGTTTTCAAGGTTTTCCGTTCCTGCATTTATAATTATTTCTGGAATGGGACTGACTATAAGTTATAAAGAAGGATGCGGTTATTTTAAATTCATAATTAGAAGATTTTTAAAAGTAGTACCACAGTATATAGTGTGGTGCTTACTATATATAATTATTATAACTAAGGACTTTAACATACATACTGATTTAAACAACATAGTATATGGAAATGTATTTTATCACTTTTATTTTGTACCTTTAATTATTGAGCTTTACATAATATTTCCTTTCATATACAAATTCATGGAAAAAAAGTGGTGGCTATTACTTAGTTTTTTAATGACATCGTTTTTTATTATATATACCTATTACTTTAAAGTAGTGACTCCAGATCAGTGGTTTTGGAATAAAAAAAATTTATTTTACTGGATCTTTTATTTCTCATTAGGAGGATATATGGGAAAAAATCTAGATAATATATCCCAGAAATTAAAGAAAATTAGGCCTATAGTGTGTGTTATGTTTTTACTTTCAATTTTTACACTGCTGTATAGTTTTATAACGGGAAATCAGTACGGTAAAAGTATAGACTATATCACAACTTTTCAGCGTCCCTCAGTAATTTTTTATTCTACGTTTTTTGTGATTTTCATATTCAGCTTTGAATGGAAGAAAGGATTGTTTATGAAAGTTATAAGGTATATATCAAATACTTCTTATGATATTTATTTATCCCAGGCAGGTATACTATATTTGTATACTCAATATTATATAGGAAGGTATGTGCATCTGGATAATTTAAGCTTTGGTGTAAATGCTTTTGCAGTCACATTGATAGGATCTATAGCACTCAACGAGATAAAAAAGCTTTTATAAAAAGATAGCCGGATAAAGTATATACAATATGATATAATAAGTAAAAATATAATAAGGCAGGTGAAGTAACTGATTTGTAGGTTTGAATTTACAGATCATAAAATTATGCAGACAGAAGATATAAAAATAGATGTGGATAAAGATATAAAAAGTAAGTCCTTTCAATTATTTCTCAAGAGAATAGCTGATTTTATATTATCTCTTGTAGGAATAATTATACTTAGTGTAGTATTTGTAATATTAGCCATATGGATTAAATTGGATTCGAAGGGTCCTGCTATTTTCAAACAAGTTAGAGTGGGTAAAGATGGAAAGAATTTTACCATATATAAATTTAGAACTATGGTAGTAAATGCGGAAAAAAAGAGAGAATTAGACATTGATCCCGGTAACTTAGAAAACTTCGTATTTCAAAGTAAGAATGATAATAGAGTGACTAAATCAGGGGCTTTTTTAAGAAAAACAAGTTTGGATGAAATTCCACAACTTTTTAATGTATTTATTGGAAATATGAGCTTGGTTGGGCCAAGGCCTGAAATACCAGATGTAGTTAAATTTTATCCTGATTCGTATAAACAAAGGTTGTTTGTAACACCAGGAATAACGGGATTGGCACAAGTAAGTGGAAGAGGAGAAATAGAACTTGGAAAGACTGTCTATTATGATTTGATGTATATAAAAAAATTTTCACTGTGGATGGATATAAAAATTTTACTAAAGACAGTCTCATCTGTATTTAAAAGTGAAGGTGCATTTTAATATGTTTACAAGATTGTTAAAATATAACGTGTTTAATGGAAGTAAAATGGAGCTCATGGAATATATAGAGAAGTTTCCTAAAGTAAACATAGTTTCTGGTAATCCAGAAGTACTCTATAATGGACTTAAAGATAATTTACTATTGACTAGTTTTACAGCAAGTAGAAGTGTAATAATTCCAGATGGAATTGGAACACTTTTGGCTTCTAAAATAGTGAAAGCGCCTATAAAAGAAAAAATAGCAGGTATAGAAATAATGGAAGATGTAATAAAAAAATGTAGTAGGGAAAATAAACCTATATATCTTTTGGGTGCTAAGCAGGAAATACTTGAAGGATGCAAACAAAGTTTAAAACGGAAATACCCTAAGATTAACATAGCCGGAAGCCATAATGGATATTTTGATTTAGAAAATTGTGAAGATATAGTGTGTGATATAAAGAAAAGCAATGCTTATGCACTTTTTGTAGCTATGGGTGCTCCCAAACAGGATATATTTATAGCAAGGAATATGGACATACTTCCATGTAGGGTGTATATGGGTGTAGGAGGAAGCTTTGATGTTTTGGCGGGAAAAACTAAAAGGGCTCCAAAATGGATGATAGAACTAGGACTTGAATGGTTGTACAGAGTTTGCAAGGAACCTTATAGAATAAAAAGACTTTCTTCTATACCCAAGTTTTTATTAAAGGTTGTAGAATATAATAAAAAGTAAATATTAAATTATGAAAACTTACATTTAAGGCTGTGTGATATTTAGTTATCAATGGCCTTAAAATTTTAAATTTTATCTTCCATTATATCTTTGAAATTAATACTTTCTAGTTCCTTAATTAGAGTGTCCTGTACCTTTGCAAGAGCATTGTGCACACCACAATGTCCTTTTTTATGGGCATTGCAATGCTCTGTATCGTATAGACATCTGTTTAAGTAAATAGGCCCGTCTATGGCTTCAATAATATTTCTTAAAGTAATATCTTCAGGCATACGATTTAAAGCATAACCTCCCTTAACTCCTCTGAAAGATTTTATTATACCCGATTGAGTCAGTTTCCTTAAAAGTTTAAGAAGAAATCTTAGAGGCACATTTTGATCTTTAGCTATGGCTTTGGCTTCGATTTTTTTACCGTACCCCAAATTTGACAAGTAAAGTACAACTCTAAATCCATAATCTGATTCCTGTGTAATTTTCATAATATCTCCCCAAACATAATTATATTTACCTAGTTCAAAATAATGTAAATTAGGTATAACATACAGTTATATACAAGTTAATTATACCTAATTTACAGAACATTATAAAGTATAATGTATTAGAAAAGATATTTTTAAGGCAATTTATCCAAACCCTCTAAAACATACCCTTTATTTTTCCAGTCTTTTATAAGCGAATCCAGTATTTCAGAGTTTGTCTTTGATACTGCGTGAAGTAAAATAATAGCTCCATTATGAGTCCTGCGATTTATCATTTTTTTTGCTTCCACAGGTGAAGGCTGTTTTTGTCTATTCCAATCATTGTAGGCAAAACTCCAAAATATGGTTTTATAGCCTAATTGCTTGGTATAGAATAAGGATAATTCACTGTACTTTCCCATAGGAGGCCTAAAGAATTTAGGCATTTCTTTACCTGTAATCTCTTTATAAGTATTTTCTGTCACTGTAAATTCCCTTTCAAATCTTATAGGATCTTTTGCAGCATCTGCCATTGAAGGATGTTTTTCTGAATGATTGCACACTAGATGCCCTTCATTTACCATTCTTTTTACAAGTTCCGCATTGTCTTTTATATAAGGAGTAGTAACAAAGAAAGCTGCCTTAACATTGTTGAATTTTAATATATCTAAGATCTTAGAAGTATATCCGTTTTCATAACCTTCGTCAAAAGTAAGATAAAGTATTTTCTTAGAGGTATCTCCCAAATAATATCCGGAGTATTTGTTTAAGAGTTTTAGTATATCTGCAGGTTCCTCTGAAGGCATACCAGAATTATTAGGTTTGAAAAACCAATTTTTTTCTCTCATATCTAAGTTTTGAGTGTTTAGATTTTTTAACCTAGAAGAAGCAGTATTATCATCTGGAGTAGTTATGTTTTTGGTATTTGTTAAAGTAGCTTTTTCTACCTGGTAGCCTTTAACACTATAAGGACATAGAAAAATTGTACATAGGAGAAATATGGATATAAATTTTTTATTCAAATATAATCACCTACCTTATAAGATATATTTTATGGTATACTTAATTTAATAATTTATACTTGAGATTAATAGAGATTGCAAGAAAATTATAGCGGGAAATGTTGTATAGCTATGTTTCACTGTAATGCATATATTGAGTATGGAGACAAAAATATGAATAATTTTATTGAAGATATTGAAGAAATTTATAATTTTATTAAAAAAAATATAGATGTAGAAGAGAAGATTCATTTTATAGAAACTTATAAGCAAAAATCTAATATGAAGAAAGAAATTAGCTTTTCAGAAGAATACTATAAACAGAAAATTATGAATGGAAAAAACGGAGTAGTGTATACTCCTCCAAAAATGGCAGCATTTATGGTTAAAAACTTGATAAATGTCAATGATGTAATTGAAAATCCATTTATAAAAGTAGTAGATCCTTCCTGTGGATCTGGAAATTTAATTTGTAAGTGCTTTCTATATTTAAATCAAATATTCATTAAAAATATTGAAGTTATAAATAGCAAAAATAATTTAAATTTAGAACTAAAAGATATAAGCTATCATATAGTACATAATAATCTATTTGGATTTGATGTAGATGAAACTGCAATAAAAGTTTTAAAAATAGACTTATTTTTGATTAGCAATCAGTTTAGTGAAAAAAATTTTCAAGTAAAGGATTTTCTAGTGGAAAGTATAGATACAAAATTTGATGTGTTTATAGGAAATCCTCCATATATAGGACATAAATCTGTAGATTCTAGTTATTCATACATTTTAAGAAAAATATATGGCAGTATATATAGAGACAAAGGAGACATATCTTACTGTTTTTTTCAAAAATCATTAAAATGTTTAAAAGAGGGGGGAAAACTAGTTTTTGTTACTTCCAGGTATTTTTGTGAATCTTGCAGCGGAAAAGAACTTAGAAAGTTTTTAATTGAAAATACCTCTATTTATAAAATTATAGATTTTTATGGTATAAGACCCTTTAAAAGAATAGGCATAGACCCAATGATAATATTTTTAGTAAGAACAAAAAATTGGGACAATAATATAGAGATCATAAGACCCAATAAAAGTGAAAAAAATAAATTTCTTGAATCCTTGTTTTTAGATAAATCGGAGAAATACAAAAAATTTTTTATACCTCAAAAATCCATAGACAGTAACGGATGGGTATTTGTTGACAAAGTTGAGAAAAATATAATGGATAAAATAGAAGCAAAAAGTAAATTTATTTTAAAGGATATATGCCACAGTTATCAGGGAATAATAACGGGATGTGATAAGGCTTTTATAATTGATAGAGACACGATAAACAGTAGAAAAATTGAATTAAAGTTAATAAAACCCTGGGTAAAAAGTAGCTATATACGAAAAAACGAAGTAATTAAAAGTGAAAAATTTATTATATACTCAAATTTAATAGAAAATGAGATAGAATGTCCTAATGCTATACAGTATATACAGCAGTACAAAAAAAAGCTTATGGAAAGAAGAGAGTGTAAAAAAGGAACGAGAAAGTGGTATGAGCTTCAATGGGGAAGAAAACCGGAAATTTTTGAAGGAGAGAAAATTGTATTCCCATACAAGTCATGTGATAATAGATTTGCTCTTGATAAGGGAAGCTATTTTAGTGCAGATATATATTCCTTAGTATTAAAAAAAAATGTACCTTTTACCTATGAAATACTTTTAAATATATTAAACAGCTCTTTGTATGAATTTTACTTTAAAACTTTTGGGAAAAAGCTAGGAGAAAATCTCTATGAATATTACCCTAATAATCTTATGAAATTGCATATTCCTACTATTGATTTTCGAGGAGAAAATAATGTAGAAAAAAAGTTGTATGATTTTTTTGAGCTGACAGATAGGGAAATTCAGGTTGTAGAAAAAATAAAAGATAATTGCTAAGTTTATATTTGGCAATTATCTTTTTAAATTTTGCTAAAAAAGTTATCAATATATGTTTAAAAATATAATAGGTGGTAAAAATAAATAATAATATTACCAATGAAAAAAGAAGGAAAATTATTCCAAACAGAGAATAGTATTAAAGTACAGGTTTTGATTTAATAAAGAGTTACTGATTAAAAATTACAACTATACATACATATTTTTAGTTTATTGTAACTCCAGATTAAAAATGAAAGAAGGGGGGTAAGAGTGTCTGGCTCGGACTATGCATTATTTGTGCATATAACTAAAATTATTAGTAGGAATTTTAGTCATATAACAATATGCCTTTATTGTTATATGGTAAATCAAAGTTAAAATTGAGATTTTAACGCTGAGGCTATATATGGCAGATGTCTTATTTAGTATAGCTTTAGTAGAGCTTTAGATAATATATGAATTTAGAATTTAATGTAAGGAACAATAAACTTATAGTTTATATGAGAGGAGAGCTAGATCATCATAGTGCAGAAGAAGTGAGAAATAAAATAGATGATAGATTGGATAGAGAGGGCTTAAACAAGCTGATAATGGATTTCTCAGGAGTAAGTTTTATGGATAGCTCTGGAATAGGTGTGGTAATAGGAAGATATAAAAAATTAAATTCTGCAGATGGCAGCGTATGTATTGTAGGTGCAATCAATTCAGTAAAAAGAGTATTTGAACTTTCAGGTATGTTTAAAATTATAGGACTTTATGACAGCGTTGCGGAAGCAGTTCAGAATATTTAATGGGGGGATAAATTATGTACGATAACAGTATGAAAATAGAGTTTATTAGTAAATCACAAAATGAAAGTTTTGCCAGGGTCTCAGTAGCAGCTTTTGTATCACAACTTGATCCTACAGTGGATGAATTGGCAGATGTAAAAACTGCAGTTTCAGAGGCAGTTACAAACTCTATTATTCATGGTTATGAAAATAAAGAAGGTGTAGTTAAAATTCAAGCCTTTATTAAAGAAAAAGAAGTTACGTTGATAGTCGAAGACCAAGGTGCAGGTATAGAAAATATAGAACTCGCTAGACAACCCCTTTATACTTCAAGACCTGATCTTGAGAGATCAGGCATGGGATTTACTGTAATGGAAACTTTTATGGACTACCTTAAAATAGAATCCGAAAAAAACAAAGGGACAAGATTAACTATGAAAAAAGTTTTTAATTCATTAAGTTAGGTGAATAATATGAGTGAGGAAACAGCAAAAAAATTAAATTATAGTTATAATGACAATTTGGAATTGATTAAATATGCAAAAAAGGGAGATAAGGATGCCTTAAATAAATTGGTAGAATTGAATTTACCATTGGTGGCGGCTATAAGTAAAAAATTTTTAAACAGGGGATACGAGTATGAAGATATATTTCAAATAGGTTGTATGGGACTTATGAAAGCAGTAAATAATTTCAATGAAGCATACAATGTAAAATTTTCTACATATGCTGTACCGATGATATTAGGAGAGATAAAGCGCTTCTTAAGGGATGACGGAATGATAAAAGTAAGTCGAAGTGTAAAAAATACTGCAAAAAAACTCCACTATGATAGAGAAGCACTTACTAAAAAATTAAATAGAGAACCTACAATACAAGAATTAGCAGAGTATTCTGGAGTAGAGGTAGAAGAATTGATTTTTGCCACAGAGTCTGCTAGCAGTTTGCAGTATCTGTATGATACTATACATCAAGATGATGGTTCACCAGTGCTTTTGATAGATAAGATAAGTGAAAATCCAAAGGAAGATGTAGAGATGGTGGATAAAATTGCACTTAAGGAAGCGTTGAACAATTTAGATGTGAAATCGAGACAAATTATAATGCTGAGATATTTTAAAGATAAAACTCAGGTACAGGTAGCAAAGATGTTAGGTATAAATCAAGTACAGGTTTCTAGAATTGAAAAAAAAGTGTTAAAAACTATGAGAGAAATTTTAACAGGTTAATATATATTTTTAAACAAATGACAATTGATAGTGGAAAATTGAAAGTTGGGGATGTTGCAATCGCAATTTAAAAAATTGCGATTGCAACATCCCCTTTAAATTAAATCAATATAAAGTTAATTTCCTGTACTAGGAACTGTAGTAGGTAAATTGTTAACATCCTTTGAGTTTTCATTGTTGGTAGTGTCTTTTTTATCTTTAGTGTTTGTATCAGTAGTTGTATCATTGTTTGTATTAGCATTATTAGGATTATCATTTGTATTACTATCAGAATTCCATTTATTTTTATTAGCAGCTTTATTTTTTTTGCTTTTATTCCCAGGTATGTTATCAAGTGCATTCCATGAATGAGATACATTGCAATAATCTGAAGGAACTGTTCCGTCTATAAAATATTCAGTATAAACTTTACTGCCTGTAGGATCTGTATAACAATCTGAAACAGGAAGTTTTCCTGATTTGGAACATATAGAAGAAGTTACAACGCCATCTGGCATTTCAATATCTTTTGCTTCTAAACCTTGATGGAAAGGAGACATTA
>DAIMMR010000036.1:0-17811 GCA_036720575.1 Clostridium sp. | reverse complement strand
TATATTTTTTATATCCATGGGTATGAGGATATTTATAGAAGTTATAAAAATGTATTTACTTGAAAAAACTCCTTCGGAATTTCTAATAATTGTAATGATATTTACAGGGATCTATCTTGTACGAAATGAATTAGGAGATTTAATAAAATTTAATGAAGTTTCTTTTTGGATAATGTTCATATCAATGGGATTAATATTTTTGTTTACTTTAAACAAAACGCACTTTAACAACAGTATCCCTAACTTTATTAACAGTGATGTTTATGATTATTTAAAAGCATTTAAAAATACAATATATAGTTTTATTGGCATAGAGATAATATATTTAGTTGCTCCCTTTGCAAAAAATAAAGTAAGTATAAGAAAAATAGCTTTAAAAAGTATCTTGTTTGTAACGTTATTTTATGTTGTTACAGTTATACTGTCTCTAGCTATTTTTTCTGAAGAACAAACTAAAGTTTTATTATGGCCTACTATAACAATGATAAAATCTGTAGATATAAGAGGGGCTTTTATAGAGAGATGGGAAGGTATAGCAATGGCTGTATGGATTATGTTTTACTTTTGTAATTTCTCTAATATATATTATTTATCGTCGGATATAGTAAAGGATGTGTTTAAGCTAGGTGATATAAAAATTTCTTCAGCTTTAATAGCTCCCTTTATATATTTGACAGCTATGTATCCTGAAAATATAGCAGAACTATACCATATAATTAATACAGTAATGCCTGCGGCAGCTGCGTACACCTTAATATTGCTTCCTTTAATTATATTTTTGTTTAGCAAACCTAAAAGAAAGTTAAATGCAAGTAAGTTTATGTGCTTATTTTTAATTTGTACAATGCTAACTGGATGTTGGGATAAAGTTGAGATAGAAAGAACCCAGTTGGTATCTGTAATAGGAGTGGATGCAGGAGAGGATATAGGTAAGGCTAAAGAATTAAAAAATGTAAAGTCAACAGATCCTCTAACGTCCGTAAACCTAAAAAAAATTCATGTAACTTTTGGAATACCAGATTTGAGTAAATTAGAACCCGGTAAAGGAGGTATATCTGGAGACAAATATGTGGATGTAGATGGATATTCAATGGAGGATGCTGTAAATACAGCAATGTCTAAAAGCAGTAGAACTGTGAAGTTTAGTCAAACTAAGCTGCTTGTTTTAGGTAAAAGTTTAATGGAATATCCTGATGTAGTAAAAGAAGTCATAGATTATTTGCAAAGAGAACCTTCACTAAACAGAAATATGTATATAGTTGCATCCAATGGCAGCTCAGATAAATATATAAAAATTAAAACACCTATGGGAAAAAGTACAGAAGGTTATATATTGGGATTAGTTCAAGGAGATGCCAAGGACAATGAAGTTAAAACTGTAACTTTAAATGATTTCCTAGTTAGTATGAGTGAAAATGGAAATAGCATAATACCAAAAATTGAAATGGATAAGGACAAAAAGAATATAAAAATAGTAGGTACTGCAGCTATAAAAAATTTTAAATATGATGGTGATTTAAATCAGGTTCAGACTTCTAATATAGAATTATTACAAGGTAAATTGAAAAGTGGCAAAAGAATGATATATTTAGAAGGTCATCCTGTAGATATAAGAATAAATGAGAGTAATAGAAGAATAAAAGTTTCCCAAGAAAAAGGAAAGTTAGTATTTAATATAAAGCTAAATATTGAAGGTGAAATAAAAAATTATTATACTAGCGATAAGGTTTTATCAGTAGATAAATTGAGATATATTGAACAAAGCTTTAATAAGGCCATAGCACAGGAATGTAAGGATGCTATAAAAGTTACTCAAAGGGATCTTAAAATTGATCCTATAGGATTTAAGGATTATATAAAAAGATATCATCCGCTTATGTGGAGGCAAGTAAAAGATAAATGGGAGGATTCTTATAAGGATGCAGTTGTAAATGTAAATGTAGATACTAAGATAAGGAGAATTGGTGTAGTAAAATAATAAAATGCAGTGAATATAATTGAAATATATGTAAATAATTACTAATGAAATAATCAATAGTTATTAAAAAGTGGGGATGAGATTATGAAAAAATTTTTATTAGTATTTATTATGTGTATTTTAAGTATATTTACTGTATGTTCCTATTTATTTAAAGTAAAAAGTAATAATATACAGGATGATATGGCATCTAGAATTATAAGATTTCATGTTATAGCAAATAGTGATTCAAAAAGTGATCAGGCACTTAAACTAAAAGTAAGAGACGAAATATTGAAATATATACAACCTAAACTAAAGGACTGTAAAAATATAGAGGAATCAAGAAAAGTTTTAATGAAAAATGATAAGGACGTATTAAAAGTAGCCCGTAGAGTAATAAGTGAACAGGGTTATAACTATGAAGTTAAAAGTACCTTATCCAAAGTAAATTTTCCTATAAAGACTTATGGGAATATAACTCTTCCTCAGGGAAGGTATGAGGCTTATAGGGTGATTATAGGTAAAGGACGAGGCCAAAACTGGTGGTGTGTTATGTTTCCTCCATTGTGTTTCGTAGATATTACAAAAGGACAAGTATCCTATAAAAAGACAGAGCAAGAAATGAAAAAGGTTTTGACACCGGAGGAGTATAAGATGGTAAACAAAAATAAATTTGACATAAGTGACAAAAATAATATAAAAGTTAGATTTAAAATAATAGAAGTGTTAAATAAGCTGGGGATATAAATCTAGTACAAGTGGGCTGGATATGGTAAGTTCTCAAAATTTGAGAACTTCATACCTTTAATTAGCCCTAACTTGTAATATATGAATAGAAACTTACATTTAACACAAGCTAATTTATGATTCAAATAGTTTTAAAGCTGTTTTTAAAAAATATTTTTCTGCAGATTTAAAAAAAGTTCTAGGAGTACTCTTTTCATAAACTTTTTCTTCTTGTGAGAAGGAATTTTTGTTTGATTTATTTTGTATAAGCTTATTTATTAAATTAAAAATATCATTTCCAGCATAGGGTTTAGAAAATTTTCCACAGTTTTCAGCCATACTTTTTAGCTTATCTTTAGAATGAAGGAGTTTTTCAATATTTTCAGCGCATTTTTCTATGTCAGTTAAATTTACAGCCAAATTATGCCTTAGTAGAAATTGAGCATTTTTTTCTTCTTGACCTGGTATTGGAGAAAATAGACCAAGGGGTATTTTGCATATTAAGGCCTCAGTAATAGTAAGTCCTCCTGGTTTTGTTAAAAGAAGGTCACAAGCTTGCATATACTTATTTACATGGTCAGTAAAACCTATAATTCGAGTTTCCTTTGAAGAAGAATCTTTAATCTTTGAAAGCTCTGCATAAAGTTTTTTATTTTTACCTGTTATTATGATTATCTGGATATCTTCATTTATATTGGTTAGCTGTTTATATATATCTACTATTTTTCCAAGTCCCAGACTTCCACCCATAACTAGTATGGTAAATTTGGATTTACATAAATCTAATGATTCTAAGGTGTCTCCTCTATCATAATTCATATTAAAATCTGGGTTAACAGGTATCCCTAAGTTATAAATAGTGTCTTTGGGTATCCCTTTAAAAATCATTTTGCTTATCATATCTTCATTAGAAACCACATAAGCGTCAATATAAGGATGAAGCCAAGAACTATGAGAGTAATAATCAGTGATTATGGACATACAGGGTATGTTCATATTGTATTTTGACTTTAACACCGACAGCATTTCTGTAGAGAATGAATGGGTAGCTATTAATATATCAGGTTTAAATTCACGAATAAGTGGAATCAATTTACAAGTCATAGCTTCAATAAGCTTAGAACTTATAGTGTTTGTAATTGTGTAATCATCTTCTGAGTAAGTGTATAATTTCCCGTATAAATAAGGGGATACTTTTAGGGATTTTAAATAACTTCCAATTACTACTTTATCTATTATAGGATTTATATATTTAATGGTATCAATAATCTTTACTTCTGATTTTGGAGCTTTTAAGGCTATGTAACTTTTTATAGCTTCTGCAGCGTTACCATGTCCGCCTCCTGCAGAAATTGAAAGAATTAAAACTTTCATTTAATCACCTTCTGGTTAAGTATGTAATTTAATTATATAAAATGTAGGGAAAATAATAAACTCATTTAACTAACATTTAAGAAAAAATTAATAATAAGCAATAAATATAGTATTGGCTTTTAAATTTTATATTAAACAAATAATACATAACAATTAGGTAAATGCAAACAATATAAAAAGAGTCAAAGTGCAATAATGCAGGAATTATCATCGGATCAATGGAGAGATTAGTCATAAAAAAGAGGTGGAAATTTATGAAGTTTTCTAAAAAAAGGATAATATATACTGCCATAGTAACTTTAATTGTAGTGTTTTCTAGTACATTTGCTGTATTAATGACACTTGAAACAAATGACTATAGAAATTATTTGCAGGGTGAGTATGGTAAAAGTATGTATGAATTAATAGATGCAGTGCAAAATATAAGAACTAATTTAACCAAAGCGGCTATAGTTGGATCAAGGGAACAACAGATAGTAGTTTTTGACGAAATATTTAGGTATTCTGCTATAGCTAGTGATAAATTGCATTCACTTCCAGTATCCCAATCTACTATATCGGATACCAGTAAGTTTTTAACTCAGGTAGGAGATTTCTGCTATAGTTTAGGCAGATCATCTACAGAAGGAAAACAGTTAAGTGAAAAAGATTATAATGATATAGAAAAATTAAAAAAGCAATCCAATGTACTGGAAAATCAGCTAGAATTAGTATCTAACAATATAAATCAGGGAAAAGTAAAATGGGGAGAAATAAGAAAAAAGATTACAGGTGTTTTTGCTCAAAGTAACGATGTATCAATATCTGAACAATTTAAGGGAATACAAAAACAGGTCCTTCAATATCCTACATTAATTTATGATGGGCCGTTTTCAGATAATACACTTCAGATAAACCCTAAAATAAAATTACAAAAAGAAGTTTCTCAAGGTGAGGCAGAAAAAACTGCTAGGCAGGTTATTGGAAAAGATAAGATAGAAAATATGGATGTATCTTCTGTTAATGAAAAATCCAATATAGGTGTATATAGATTTACTGCAGCATTAAAGGGAAGAACTAAAAAAGACAGTAGAATGGCATGTGAAATAAGTAAAAATGGAGGAAAGGTATACTACTTAATAAATGATAAGAGTATAAATAACAGCTCTATGGACGTTAAAAAGGCTTCTGAAATTGGACTGAAATATTTAAATGATTTAGGTTATAAAAATATGATCATTACGTATTCCTTAAGATATAATAATGTGGCAGTTATAAACTATGTGTATAGTCAAAATGGTATACTTGTTTATCCTGATCAGATTAAGCTAAAGATAGCTTTAGATAATGGAGAAATTGTAGGCGTGGAAGCAGAAAAGTATTTAATATCCCATGAAGAAAATAGAAAAGTAGAAACTCCTAAGTTAACCTATGGGGAAGCTGAGAAGAGAGTTAGCAAGAGACTTAATGTAACAAATAAGAGGCTTACTATAATTCCTACGGAAACTAATAAGGAAGTATTGTGTTATGAATTTTCTGGTAATTATAAAGGCGATTACTTTAAAGTTTATGTAAATACAAGTACGGGATATGAGGAGAGAATAATTCAAATAATTGATACGCCTAATGGTAAACTTGTTATATAGTTTAGAATGATGGAAACCTTACTTATTTTGTGAGGTTTCCAAAGTGTGAAAAAATATTTTAGAATTGGAATAGATTTTAATATTAAAATTAGTCTGATATAATGTACATATTAGTTATTTTAGACTAAAAAGGAGGTGAAGCACGTTAAAACTTTACTAAAATCCACAGGTTTTGATAAAGTTTTAATAACGAAATTATGAAAAAGAAGGCTATTATATCTGTATCCAGTAAACAAACTGATGAGGAAGAACCTATAGAAGTTGTTACTCCAGGAAGTTTCTATAAAAAAAATGATTCCTATTATGCTGTTTATAAAGAAACTGAATTATCCGGAATGGAAGGAACTACTACTACATTGAAGATAAAAAAGGATAAGTTTTCTCTTATAAGAATGGGGAGTACTAGTACTAAAATGGACTTTGATGAGGATAAAAAAAATGTGTCCATGTATAAAACACCTTATGGAACTATAGAACTAAGAATAAAAACAAATAGTTTGAATATAAACGTAGACGAACAAGGTGGTGATATAATGATAAATTATAAGATTAGTACTGCAGGACAAGCATTAAAAAATACCAAGCTAAAAGTAAATATAAAAGTTAATGAATAAATTTTTTGAGTAGTTTTGATTAAAGTATTCACATATGGCAATTAATTAAATATATAGTAATGAAAAGAGAAGGTTGATTCCAATGAAATATTTTAGAAATAAAGAGGAAGTATACACTAAAATAATTAAAATATTATGTGAATACAAGGGATTTAGTAGGAAAGACATGTTTAAAATATTAAAAAACGAATCTTGCAGATACTTATTTTTTTTGCTTATTAAAAAATATGAATGCTGTGATATGGAATTATTGAAAAAAGATTTTCCCTCTGTGAACAGTAAAAATGTAAAAAGGAATATAAAAAGGGCAGAAGAAAAATTATTGCTTGATAAAAAAATAAGAGAAATGTATTTTGAAGCAGAAGATATAATAAATAAAGTAAAATAAATATTTATAGAAAAGAAAAAAATATGGAATATAAATAGAAAGTGTGATATCATAGTAAATATGTTTTGAACAAAAATACACCATTTTACTATTTATGAAGGTAATTGTTATTATAAAACTAATTTATTATTTTGTCAATAATAAATTAATAGTTTATATTAATCTTTTTAATGTTATTTATACTGCAATTCGTAATTTACAATTTGCTAAAGAACAAATAGCAAAGAATAAATAACAGATAATGATAATTTTCCTCCTAGCGTCAGAAAATATTAAAATTATAGATTCCCTGAGGTACGAAGGAAATCATCATTATTTGAACTTTGATATTTGGACTTTAAACTTTTTAAAAACTTTGCAACATTGAATTTTTAAATTACTAATTGCGGTTATTTATATTTTTAAATAGTTAAATTAAAAATTGTAATACTAAAACTTTATAGGATAAAAAACAGGGGGTGACACTGCTTTTAAAAGCAGAAATTTTATGAATACAAAATATATATTTGTAACCGGAGGAGTAGTATCTTCACTAGGAAAAGGAATAACCGCAGCTTCATTAGGAAGACTTCTAAAGAATAGAGGATTAAAGGTTTCAATTCAAAAATTTGACCCATATATAAATGTAGATCCAGGTACTATGAGCCCATATCAGCATGGTGAGGTTTTTGTTACAGATGATGGAGCAGAGACGGATTTGGATTTAGGACATTATGAAAGATTTATAGATGAAAATTTAAGTAAAAATAATAATGTTACTACAGGAAAAATATATTGGTCAGTAATATCAAAAGAGAGAAAAGGGGAATATCTAGGAAGTACAGTTCAAGTAATTCCACACATAACAAATGAAATAAAATCAAGAGTATATAGGGTTGCCAAAGAACAAGATATTGATGTAGTTATAACTGAAATAGGCGGTACTGTAGGAGATATAGAATCCCAGCCTTTTCTAGAAGCCATAAGACAGATAAAATATGATGTTGGAATAGAAAATGTATGTTTTATACATGTTACCCTAGTACCTTATTTGCAAAAGTCAGGAGAATTGAAAACAAAACCTACTCAACATTCAGTTAAGGAACTTAGGGGTATAGGAATACAACCAGATGTAATAGTATGTCGTTCAGAGGCAGCTATATCTAATGATTTAAAGGAAAAGATAGCTTTATTTTGCAATGTAGAGAGAGATTCTGTTATTCAAAACTTAGATGCTGAAAATTTATATGAAGTTCCATTGATGCTTCATAAAGAAGGATTAGATGAATTAGTATGTAAGAAGTTGAAATTAGAATGCAGTGAAATAGATAATTCCGAATGGATTAAGATGGTAAATAATATTAAAAAATTATCTAAGAATGTAAATATAGCTTTAGTTGGAAAATATGTAGAACTTCATGATGCATATATATCTGTAGTTGAGGCATTAAATCATGGAGGATATGCTAATGATGCTAATGTAAATATAAAGTGGATAAACTCTGAAGATGTCACTAGTAAAAATGTAGGAGAACACTTAAGAGATATGGATGGAGTGTTGATTCCGGGAGGATTTGGTGATAGAGGAATAGAAGGTAAAATATTAGCTGCAGGTTGGGCTAGAAAGAATAAAATTCCTTTTTTCGGAATATGTCTTGGTATGCAGTGTGCTGTAATAGAGTTTGCCAGAAATGTACTTGGATATGACGGAGCTCATAGCTCAGAAATAGATCCAGATACTAAATATCCTGTTATAGATTTAATGCCAGATCAAAAGGATATAGATGAAAAAGGTGGTACTATGAGGCTTGGAATATATCCATGTAAGCTTTTAAAGGATAGTAATTCTTTTAAAGCTTATCAAGAAGAAGTTATATATGAGAGACATAGACATAGATATGAATTTAATAATTATTATAGAAAAAATTTATCACAGGCAGGCCTTGTTCTTTCAGGAACGAGTCCTGATTCAAGGTTAGTAGAAATTGTAGAAATAAAAGACCACCCATGGTTTGTAGGCGTACAATTTCACCCAGAACTTAAATCAAGACCTAATAGACCACATCCATTATTTAGGGATTTCATAAAAGCTTCTTTAAATAATAAAAATTAGTATATTTTTAAATTAAGAAATTGGTATGTGTTAGTGAAAACTACATATACCAATTTTTGTCGAAAAAATAATATAAATAAAAGTAATATAAACAACTTTTATGAAGGATTTTAGTAATATTTATAGAAATATTAATGTATATAGTATTAAGATATTTAAAGAAATACCAATTTTATAGGAGGTGAGATTTATGATATTTGAAACGAATATAAGTATTGCTGTTATAAGTCCAGAAGGGAAATACTGTATCAAGGATTTCTCTATATTTGACACTAATAAAATTAATGAAAGTTTCACCTCTTTAAAGGTAAGTCCTATAAATAAGGGTGTATTATCCTTAAAAATAAAATGTGCACTTTGTGGGAACATTCACTATTATAAATATAATATAAATAAAGTAGTTAAAAAAAATGTTATAATTGGAGGATGTGAGTTGTTAGGATTTCCTATATTTTGTATAGGAAATCCTAAGAGCGTAGAAGAAAAAATATTAAGGCGTACTCGAGCTAATAAAAAAATATATGCTATGATATAAATTTCTTGTAATTATCAAAAATAATATAGATTAAAATATAGAAAAAGGGTATAATGTTATATGTATATAAGCATTTCTATATGAAATTTTCTTAATTAGTAATGATATTTTCAATTATATTTTAAATGTTTCCCTAAATTTAATTGTAATATAAAATTAGACAATTGTGAGGTGTTACTTTTTGGACGATAAAGATATAGATAATATGACGGTTTTGCAATTAAAACAAATTGCAAAAACTTTGGAAATAAAAAATATATCAAGATATAAAAAAAGCCAATTGATTGAGGAAATAAAAAAAGTATCTCCTGCCCATATCAAAAAGGGTGGTGTTATACTTAGAGAAAAAATAAGCCCTAAGGATGAAGCTGCAAATAGGCATAAAGAAGCAGAACATACTGTAAGGCATAGTGAGAACAAAGCACAGGAAGATAAAAATGAAGAACAAAAGACAAATGGAAATGAAAAAAGAGAAAAACTTAAAGAAATGATAAGTGAATCAGATAGTGCAAGGGGAGTACTTGAAATAATAGAAAATAATAATTATGGATTTTTAAGAGGAAAAAACTATTTAACAGGGCCTGACGATATATACGTGTCTCCATCTCAGATAAGAAGATTCAATTTAAAAACAGGAGATGAAGTTTGTGGTAAGGTTAGGATTCCTAAAGAAGGGGAAAAATTTAAGGCATTATTGTATGTTGAAAAAGTAAATGGAGAGAATCCAGAAAGAGCAGTGGGAAGAAAACCTTTTGAAACACTCACCCCTGTTTATCCTAATGAAAGGATAAAATTAGAAACCAATAGTGCGGATTTATCTACAAGACTTATGGATATAATCTCGCCTATAGGAAAAGGGCAAAGAGGAATTATAGTTGCCCCTCCTAAAGCAGGTAAAACTACTCTTCTAAAAAAGATAGCCCAAAGTATTTCAAAAAACCATCCAGAAATACAATTAATAGTTGTGCTTATAGATGAAAGACCAGAAGAAGTTACGGACATGCAAAGGTCCATAAATGGAGAAGTTATTTATTCAACTTTTGATGAGGAACCAGAACATCATACTAAAGTTGCATATATGGTACTTGAACGTACTAAGAGAATGGTAGAACAAGGACAGGATGTGGTAATATTATTAGATAGTATTACTAGACTTTCTAGAGCATATAATTTGACTATAACTCCTACAGGGAGGACTCTTTCAGGAGGATTAGATCCTGGAGCATTAGTAATGCCTAAAAAGTTCTTTGGTGCAGCTAGGAATATAGAAGAAGGTGGAAGTCTTACTATACTTGCTACTGCACTTATTGAAACTGGAAGCAGAATGGATGACATGATATTTGAGGAATTTAAAGGTACTGGAAATATGGAAATACATCTGGATAGAAAACTTCAAGAAAGGAGAATATTCCCTGCTATAGATGTATACAAGTCTGGAACAAGAAGAGATGATTTACTATTTAAAAGCCAGTTAGAGAAAGAAGCAGCTTTCAATATAAGAAAAGTTATATACGATGAAAATAATACTCAAAATGTTACAGAACAATTGATAAATTTACTTTCAAAAACCAGGAACAATTATGAATTTATGAATATTGTAAGCAAGATAAATGTGAACAAACTAGGAGAAAAATAAAAAATTAAAAACCTGTCTTTTAAATAAAAGACAGGTTTTATAATAACAATTTAGAAAAATATGTTTATTCTTCAATTTTTAAATTAAATTTCTTTAAGAATTTATCTACTCTTCCACCAGCATCAATAGATTTTTGTTTACCAGTGTAGAATGGATGGCATTTAGAACATATTTCCACTTTTAACTCTTTTTGTGTTGAACCAGTTGTAAAAGTGTTTCCACATGCACACTTAACTACCGCATCATGATAGTATTCTGGATGTATGCCTTTTTTCATATTAGTCACCTCTTTCAAATTTAAATAACAAAACTCTAATTTTAACTTCTGTATTATAACATAGGCATATGGGTAAGTCAATAAAGCCTAATTTGTTACAATATAGAATAGTGTGATTTAATGTATAGCTTATGTTAAAATGTATTTATCCGATGACTACCTACTCTAATACTCCAACTTTTCCAAGTGGGAGTAAAGAGTAGCTACATCCCTGGATAACGATTTCTAAGCATCAGGTGGAGTTAAAACTCCATCTGATGCCAAGAATTCTGTTTATTCCATTTAATGCGAGGTGATACAATGTCAAGAAAAACATCAGTTGGAGGCCAGGCTGTGATAGAAGGTGTTATGATGAGGGGAAGTCATGGCATGGCTACTGCTGTTAGAAAACCAGATGGGGAGATCGTCGTAAATAGAGAGGACAGTATATCTTATACTAAAAGAAATATATTTTTAGGATTGCCTGTGATAAGGGGATTTGTATCTTTGATAGAAGCTATGGTAATTGGGATAAGTACACTTAATTATTCTGCTTCCTTTTTTGATGATGAAGATGAAGAGGAACCTACTAAGTTTGACAGGTGCTTTAGAAGTATATTTAAGGAAAAAAGTGATAATGTACTTATGGGAGTTACTATTTTTATATCGCTTGGAATAGCTGTACTTTTGTTTTTCATATTTCCTACTTTTGCAGCAAATATATTTAAAAAGTTTGGAGCGCATGGAAGTGTACAGCTCAATATGATTGAAGGTATAATCAGGGTAATTATATTTTTAGGTTATATATTTCTAATAGGTAATATGTCTGATATAAGCAGAGTATTTCAGTACCATGGTGCTGAACACAAGACTATTTTCTGCTATGAAAATGAAGAGGAGCTTACTCCTGAGAAGGCTAAAAAATTTAAAAGGCTTCATCCAAGATGTGGCACAAATTTTTTGTTTTTAGTTATGATAGTTAGTATAATACTTTTTTCTTTAACTGGCTGGGGTAATATTTTGCAAAGAATTTTATACAGGGTAATTCTACTGCCTTTGGTTTCTGGAGTCACCTATGAAATTATAAGGTGGATGGGCAGAAGCAATAGTTATTTTTCAAAGGCGCTTGCCTATCCTGGACTCATGCTGCAAAAACTTACTACAAGAGAACCAGATTATAGTCAACTAGAAGTGGCAATTATAGCCCTAAAGTATGCAGAAGGAATTGAAGAAGAGAGAGAAGAAAGCAGATATACTGAAAGTGGAGAGATAAAGAGGGTTGTAGAATTAGATAAGGATGGAAACGAAATAGTAAAAGATGAACACAATGAAGATTGTGAAGAAAACTTAATGAAGGCAGAGAATTTTTATGAAAAGTAGAGAAAGTAGTATAAGAGAGCTTTTAAAAAGAGGATATGAAGTTTTAAAAAATAGAGAAATAGAAAGCTATGCTTTGGATGCACAACTACTTTTAGGAAAGGTATTAAATAAGGATAGATTATTTATACTTCTAAATGGTAATTATGAAGTGCCAGAAAAAGAAGCTGAAGAATACTATAATTATTTAAAGTTAAGAGAAAATAAAATGCCTGTAAAATATATATTAGGACATTGTGAATTTATGGGGATTGATTTTATAGTGAAACCTGGGGTGCTAATCCCTAGGCCTGATACAGAGACTTTAGTGGAGCAAGCGTTGATTCAAATAAAACATAATAATTTTCATAATATATGTGATGTATGTTGTGGAACAGGGATTATTGGAATATCTATTGCTAAACTTATAGAAGGTATAAATGTAAAATGCTGTGATATATCCTCTACAGCTTGTGAGGTTACGGCAGAAAATATAAGAAGATTTTCCTTAGAGGAAAAAGTTCAGGTAATTAAGAGTAACTTAATGGAATATTATATTCAAAACGATGTAAAATTTCATATGATTGTATCTAATCCGCCATATATAAAAGAAAGCAGTATACCTACTTTAATGGAAGATGTGAAAAACTATGAGCCTAGGGAAGCACTTTCTGGAGGAAAAGATGGATTAGAATTTTATAGAAAAATAACTAAAGAGAGTTTGAAAGTTTTAGAAAGCAGTGGAATTATTATGTTTGAAATAGGTTATGACCAAAGGAAGTCAGTTTCAGACATATTAGCGCAAAACGGATTTAAAAATATAATGTGCATAAAAGACTTGGCAGGGAAAGATAGGGTGATTAAAGGAGTGTTATAAATAAAAATGTTATGATATAATAATATATTGTGAAAATATTTATACGGAGTGATAAAAATTATGTTAGAAAGACTTAATTTTATAGAAAATAAGTATGAAGAGTTATCTATTAAGATAAGTGACCCGCAAGTTATGGCAGATCAAAAAGAATGGCAGAAATTATGCAAAGAAAATGCAGAGTTAGAGGAAATAGTTACAAAATACAGAGAATATAAAAAAGCTCAGCAGGAGATGGAAGACAACAAAGAAATGCTTAAGGAAGAAACAGATAGGGAAATGAAGGAAATGGAACAAGAAGAAATAAAAAGGCTTACAGAAGTTATAGAAGAAAGTGAAAATGATCTAAGAGTACTCCTTCTTCCTAAAGACCCAAATGATGACAAAAATGTATTTGTGGAAATTAGAGCAGGAGCAGGAGGAGAAGAAGCGGCTTTATTTGCTGCAAATCTCACTAGAATGTACACAAGATATGCAGAACGCCAGGCATGGAATATAGAGACTATGAGTATAAATGCCACAGATATAGGTGGATTTAAAGAAATTGTATTCATGGTAAAGGGAAAGGGAGCCTATAGCAGATTAAAGTATGAAAGTGGTACTCATAGAGTACAGAGAGTGCCAGATACAGAGTCAAGTGGAAGAATTCACACTTCAACGGCTACAGTAGCAGTACTTCCCGAAGTTGATGATGTAGATGTAGTTATAAATCCAAATGATATAAGAATAGATGTATTTAGAGCGTCAGGCCATGGTGGACAATGTGTAAATACTACTGACTCAGCAGTTAGAATTACCCATTTACCTACAGGACTTGTAGTATCATGTCAGGACGAAAAATCCCAACTTAAAAATAAGGAAAAAGGCATGAAAGTTTTAAAATCCAGACTTTACGAAAGAGCAGAGAAAGAAAGAAGTGCCAGCATAGCTGAGGATAGAAAAAACCAGGTTGGAACAGGAGATAGAAGTGAAAGAATAAGGACTTATAACTATCCACAGGGTAGAGTTACAGATCATAGAATAGGATTAACTTTATATAAATTAGATTCATTTTTAGATGGAAATATAGATGAAGTAATAGACGCACTTATAACTGCAGATCAGGCAGAAAAAATGAAGGAAATGGGAAACGATTGATAGTAAGTGTAATGGAAATAGGAGAGGAGTTGAAAAACCGTTAAGTGCTATCTAACGGGGAAGTATGAACATAGATAAAGCCATTAGAAAGCAAAAAAAATCTTACAAGATATTTATGCTGTCTATGTGCTTTATTTTTTGTGTAATGCCTACAGCTCTTATTTTAGCCAGAAAATTTAATATATTTTATATAATTTACTTAATAGTCCTAGAAGTGCTTATTTTTCTAGCTATTATTATTAGAATCAATAATGAATTTTTAAAATTTAGTTATGATGGATATAAGTTAAAATTAAAAATGGGTATTAGAAGGGCCAAATTAAGTATAATATGTGACAAAGTTGTTTTGGTACATGTAGAAAATTATATTTCAAAGTACAGAGACAACCCAAATTTTAGAATAATCATTCTATCAACTTCCAAGTTTAGAAATGATAGAATGATATTGGTACATAAAGAATTTTTGAAAAGGCATTCTTATGTAGCACATCAGTATAATAAAATGAAAATTTTGCATCCTGAAAATACCTTTTACTACACTATAATAAAAAGAGGGGAATTGAACAAATATCCTCTTTTGGACACTATTTATAAGAGTTGTGTTTATGCCCACTTTACTGAGGAAACCATTGAAAGAATAAAATATTATAGAGAAAACTCAGAAAATTACATTGACAATAAGAAAAAATAAAATGTATTCATATATTGAAGAGTCTTAAAATAAACATGATATATAAATAATAATATAAGGTGATTTTTTTGAATGCAAATATAACTTGTATAGTTATAATAGGAAGCATAGTGTCACTTGTAGGAACAATGATAGGAGCTTCTCTTGGTGTAATAGTAAGAGAACCCTCTAATAAGTTGCTAGGCGCTATAATAGGATTTGCAGGTGGAATTATGCTGTCTGTAGTAGTATTTGACTTGATTCCTGAATCTATGAATAAATGGAATTTTGTTTTTACTATAATATTTGTAGTTTTAGGGGCTAGTCTTATTGCCATAATTGACTCTAAAGTAGACATAGGCAGCACCAACAAACATCTAAAAATTGCATTTATGGCTTCTTTAGGACTTATGATCCATAATTTTCCAGAAGGTATAATAATGGGATGCGGGTTTGCAGCAGGAGGAACCCTTGGAATAAAGATGAGCCTCATAATTGCAATTCATGATATACCAGAAGGAATTGCTGTGTCAGCACCACTTATGGCATCGAAGGTAAAAATTTCAAGGATACTTTTATATGCTTTCATTACAGCTTTTCCGACTGCCATAGGCACTTTTGCAGGTGTTTACATAGCTAATATTTCTAAAAATGTATTGGGAGCGTGTTTATCTGCTGCATCTGGAATAATGCTGTATGTGGTATGCGGAGAGATGATACCAGAATCCTCAAAACTATGGGACGGTATTACAAGTACACTTGGAACTTTATGTGGAATTGTTTTAGGACTTGTAATAGTACAGGCATTTTAGATTCATATAATTTAAAATATGAATTATTGTTTTTAGGTATTTGAAAGAAAATAACAAGTCAAAGATACGTTGGATATTTTTTGAAAATGTCTTAATGTAAAGGTGGAATGTTAGATGAACACAAAAGTGAAAATCGTAGATAAGGGTATTGTTGAAGAAGCAGGAAAAGTCATAAAAGATGGTGGACTTGTGGCTTTCCCTACTGAAACTGTATAAGACCTAAAGCTCCAGGAATGAAGTATAGGCACTATGCTCCAAAGGCACCCCTAAAAATAGTTAAGGGAGATTTAAAAAAAACTATTGAAAAAATTAACGAAATGGTGCAAAATTATAATGGCTGAAGCTTTTGATGAAAATGGAATAGGGACAGCTGTTATGAATAGATTAAATAAATCTGCTGGATTTGATATTATAATGGCATGATTTTTAAAATGTGAAAGTTTAAATGCAGAATTTTTAGGAGGCTTTTTAATCTATGAAAAATATATTATTTGTTTGTACAGGCAATACTTGTAGAAGTTGTATGGCAGAGGCAATATTTAATTATTTGTGTGATATGGAACATATAAAAGCTATTTCAGCAGGAGTTGCAGTAGTAGAGGGCAGTGTAACTTCTAAAAATTCTGCAGTGGTAGTCAAACAAAACACTAACTTGGACATAAGCAGCAGGAAAGCCGTTCAAATAAATGAAGATATGATAAGAAAATCAATGCTTGTTTTAACTATGACAGGTTATATAAGAGATATCATAAAGAAGAGTTTTCCTGAATTTAAAAATAAGGTATATACTTTAAATGAATTTGTTTCTTTAGATCAGGATATAATAGATCCTTTTGGAAAAGATATAGAAGAATACAGATGTACTTATAAACAATTAAAAAATGGTGTTTTATTATTAATTAACAAATTAAAGGAAGATAGAGACATTAATTAAATGTTAGTATCTTCTTTTTTTGCGGAATTGCCTTTGAAAAATTGATTTAACTTAATAATATATGCTTTAAATAAAATATTATAACTTTGGAGGTATTTTTTATGAAAATTGCTTTAGGCGGTGACCATGCTGGATTTCCTTTAAAAAAAGAAGTGATGGAGCACTTACAGGATAAGAATATAGAATTCAAAGATTTTGGAACCTTTTCAGAATCCTCCTGTGATTATCCTGATTATGCATTAAAAGTTGGAGAAGAGGTTGCAAGCAAGAATTATGACTTTGGAATACTTATATGTGGAACAGGTATTGGCATAAGTATAGCTGCAAATAAGGTACCTGGTGTAAGGGCAGCACTTTGTAGTGATACTTTCAGTGCCCATGCGTGCAGAGAGCATAATAATGCTAATATACTAACTATGGGACAGAGAGTTGTGGGGGTAGGACTTGCTATTGATATAGTTGATACTTTTCTATCTGCTAAATTTCAAGGAGACAGGCACCAAAGAAGGATAGATAAAATTACAGAAATAGAGAAAAAATATAGTAAATAAATGGATATTATATAATTAAGATTGATATTAGGCATTTTCAAAGAAATAACTAGTAAAGAAATAACTAGTTAGTATGCTAGTATCTTTGCCTTGTTATTTTCTTTCAAATGCCTTATGAAATGAAAAATAGGAGGAATTTATATGAGTAGAGTAACACAAATAACACACCCACTTATACTGCATAAATTAGCTTTAATAAGGGATAAGCATACAGGATCTAAGGATTTTAGAGAACTTGTAGAAGAGGTGGCCATGCTTATGGCATATGAAG
>DAIMMR010000512.1:0-2611 GCA_036720575.1 Clostridium sp. | reverse complement strand
ATAGAAAATACACACCAAGAATTCTGAAAGGGGAGTTAAACGCTAGTTGATTGAATTCATAATCGGAGCATTTTTATATGCAAAGTTAAAACATAAGTATAAGTTACTACCTGTATTAAAACATTGGACAGCATGGTTGCCTTTAACTTTTATGTTTTTTTATATTTTTTTAGAAATTACAACATGGATGAGATGGTATTATTTTATTCCTTATGCTCACATAATCAAAACCGCAACGCTATTGAGTTACGTGCCGTTAGTAATTAAATATCAATTATATCAAAATGAACAAGGTAAATTATTTCTTTCTCCTATGATTTGGGCGGGATTTTGTTTATGGTTAGGAAGTCAATTAAATAAGATAGCGCAGTATTTTAATAACGGATATATGCCTACTTTTATTGATTTAGGATTCTGGACAGGGTATGTTAGTAAAGATTCAAGTAGTTTTATTGATGGATTACATATCTTAGGAAATCCATATAGTAGTGCGATACCACTCTGTAATATTTTTGATTGGGGTTGGACATGCGTTTCTATTGGGGATATACTTGTTCGTTTTTATGCTTTTATAATTATTTATTATGCGATTAAATATATTAATATTAACAAAAACAAAATATAAAAATGTAGACAAAAGCAACTACTTGTGTTAATATATCAATATGAAATATATTATACATAAGGGAGTTGTTGGTAATGAGTAATGTTGTTAATGAAATGCTAAAAATGATAACTGTAAGTTTGCCAGAAGAATTTATTTGGGTTGTAACTTGTTTAGTTTTATTAAAAAGATTCGATCTCCTTGATAAATATAGGTGGGAAGAAAGTCTTAAATGGATTATGATACCAGTTCTTTTATCCACATTATCTATTAATATTTTAAAATACGTTAATGCCCCTAGAATAATAATAAGTTTAACAGCAGTTTTGACTATTTATATAGGAATAATTTATATTTTAAAATCTCCAAAGATTAATATAATAAATGAAAAAATACCTTATTTAAAAACCTTTTTATTCGTTTTGTTGGTCGCTGTATTAATAATATTAATTGAATCAATATATCTTCCATTTTTTATAGTTTATATTAAAAAGTCTATAACAGAGATTAATAATAGTTGGTCAATTAGTTTTTTATTGTCAATACCTGCAAGATTAATTCAGTTTGCTATTATATTATTAATTTTAAGTATACAAAATAGAAAAACATACTCATTTATTATTCAATCAATATTTTCAGAAAAGAAAATAAGTTTAACAATAATATCTTTTGTAAGTATATTAATAGTATTTTGGGTAGTATTAATAGATATTTTTGGTAACTATAATGTATTATCACAATTTAATCTGAGTTATCAAATATTATTAGATGTATTGCTTTTTGTTATTCCTAGTATATTATTAGTTTTAATGATTTATTTAGTAGTATTGTTTATAGAAAAAATCAATCAACTTCAAAAATCACATCAAAATATGTTTGACATGTTAGATGATGATTTATAAATATTAATTAAGAAAGAGGTGAAATTTTTGAAGAAAAGATATGCTATTATTGCTAGTGTCATTGCATTACTGGGAGTTATTTGTGCTAATGCTGTTAATTCTGCTTTTTGGCTCAACGAACCCCGTATCCCTTCTTCCATGCTGTCTAAGTAATTAGATCGCATACATACCCCATATTCTGTACAGATTAACTTCGGTTTTCTGTACAGAATAAAAAAATAAAAATAATACAAAAAACTATTGTAATATTTTCCAAGAGGTGATACAATGAAAACGTAAAAACACATAATATAAGAGGAGTGATTTAAATGGCAATGGCAATGACAATGAGTTTGAATGAAGTGAATTTTAAAAGGCATATGGAAGATGCAAAAACAGAATTATCAATTGCTCTTAAACTAGCGATTGGACATCGTTCCGTGTCACAGTTTGCTCATGATTGTAGAATGGTAGATGCAACATTAATTAACAACATACTAAAAAGAAAAATTAATGTACTCCCTGAAAGAGATTTCCTAAGAACTGTAGAAAGAGCCAGTGAGGGAAGAATAACTTATACATATCTATGTGAGATATGTAGTTATGCTAAATACGATCCTAATGAAGATAAATCCTGGGCATCATACCATCCAGATAGAGGTAGTATTTATCTAGTTGACCTTGGATTAAATAACATGGATTCTGAACAAGAAGGAGTTAGACCTTGTCTTATTATTTCAAACAATATGGGAAATAAATATAGTAGTATGGTAACAATTGCACCATTAACAAGTCAAAGAAAACGTAAATTACCTATTCATGTTAACTTAACTCGCAATGATGGTATGAGATATGATTCAATCATATGTTTAGAGCAAACAAAATCAATAAGTAAACGCAGATTATTTTATAATGGTGTGCCAAATAAGATACTTAAATTATCTGAAGAAAAGATATTTGAGGTTAATACAGCCATTGAAAAGCAAATGGGATTGATAGATTGTATGTTTAATGATGACGTTGCATTTGAACTAGTTGAACAGATTAAAATGATAGAACAAAATAAAAAAGTTAAGAAATCTAGTTTATTAGGTGGAATGTATGAAAGATTAATTGATTATTGTAA
>DAIMMR010000511.1:0-2623 GCA_036720575.1 Clostridium sp. | reverse complement strand
ATAACAAGTGCCGAGTTTTTCTTGCCATCTATGGAATTCAAAATATTTTTTAATAATTTTATATTTTCTTTATAAGCTGGTTATGATTTATAGTTTATGACTAATGTAAATATCAATCAAACTCATTAATTGCTTCTATTTCAATCCCAGCTAATTTCATTAAATATACAGCATTTCTTGTAGACGAAATTCCAAGTTTCAATTTATAATCAAAATAAATCTTATTTTCTGTATAATATTCAGAGAAATGATAATTTTTAATTTTTGAATTTTTATAATCTGCCATTTTACCTAACTCTAAATCATGAGTGGAAACAATCCCTAAATTTCCATTTCTACTCAATTGACTTATTAAAATCATAGCCCCAGTATGCCTATCTATTGAATTTGTTCCTTTAAAAATTTCGTCTAATAAAAATAATACATTTTTTCTTTCTTTTGAAGCCTTGACAATATTTTTGATTTTTAATATTTCTGCATAAAAAGAAGATATATTCTGTGCCAGATTATCATCTATTCGCATACAAGTATAGAGATCAATAATAGTACAGCAAAATTGTTCTGCACATACAGGAGCTCCTGTATATGCTAATATAATGTTAACTCCTACAGTTCTCATAAAAGTGCTTTTACCAGACATATTAGAACCTGTTATAAGCATAACCGAATATGATTTTCCTATATTCAGACTATTACATACTCGTTTTTCTCCAAGGAGAGGATGTCCAATAGTTTTTGCTGTGATTCTTGATGAACCATTTATAATTTTAGGCATAGTCCAACAAGGATTATTATATTTAATAGTTGAAATACTACTTAATACTTCCAGTTCTCCTATTACATCAATCCACTTTTTAAAATTCTTTCCTGATTTTATTTTCCAGCTCTCAACAGAAATATTCCAATGATAGTCCAACAGTAGAATAGGATTCAAAATAGAATATAGCATATTACGTCTATTAGCTATAGATCCACAAATTCTAGAAAAAGCCTCTAACTGTTTAGAAGCACCTAGACCATCATTATTATAGAGTTTTTTATATAAATTCAATATATACTTTGATTTAAATTTATATTTTTCTATATGCTTAAGCATACCTTTATACATTTTTATATTATAATTATATTTTTCAGCAACAACTAAATTTTTTAATCTATCTTTTCTTTTTATTCTTAGAATAATACATTGAATTGAGACCAAAAAAATGGGAACATAATAAGGAATAACATAAAATATTTTCGGTAAACTTCGGTCAGTATCAATAAAAATATTTAACAAATAATTAATTACTCTAATTGCCAACATTAAACTAGTTATTGCAGTTACCATTGAAAGGATTTTTAAAATCCAGGTTACCTGTTTTTTTAATCTACAATTTTCACTTGCCCCTATCCATGAAAAAAGTTTCTTAGGATCTTGCTCATTATTATAAATTATTTTTCCTTCTGCCTCAAGCCTTTGCCTAAAATATACTTTCGGTCCAAGTTCCATAATTGCAGATTGTCTATCATATATATTATGTTCATTCTGAGGTTTTTCTGTTAATATTTCCTTTAACTTTAACCTGCCAACATAAGTGTGAGCTGTATTCATCCACTGAAATAAAGAATTGTTTCCAAAAATATCAAGATCATATGAATATTTATGATGTTTATCTATAAACTCTTCGCCATTATCATTAAATATCTTCCATCTTCCATTTAGTCGTTTTGTTGAAATTTCATTCACTTCATATAATGCAGCTAATAATTTCTTTTTATTTGTTATATTTTTCTGTATATATGCTAAATAAAAAAGTAAAATAAGCATATCTAATAATATAGAATCAAACAAAAAATATTTTTTTAATAAGTACATTATTATTAAAGCTATAATTCCTAATATAAAGACAGCTAATCTTAAATTACTTATGTTATTTTTATATTTATGCTCCTTTTTAAGCAATGAGTTGTACTTAAATTTCCTCTTTTCATATTCTTTTAGTGGTGATATCACCCCATATTCCTCCCTACATCTATAAAACTTGATTTCCCCCTTCAATTACTAATATGAATATTTAAAAACCACAACACCATGTATAAGTTTAATAACAACAATATCTTCCTAGCTATGAGAACCCTATAAATCTAATATACAATAATATTATTATAATAAATGTTAATTTTTATAAATATTATATAAAATTAGTATTTACTGCTGTGTTTTATTATTTTTTATAATGTGTTCTACATTGAGCTATTTCAATTTGCTTATTTTCGATATAATATACTAATCAATTAACATCATCAATTCTGCTACTCCAAAATCCCTGCAGATCATATTTCAATAGTTCTGGATTTCCAATACCAGTATTCCCAATATGATCAATATCCTTAATAAGATTATTTATTCTTTTTAAAGTTTTCTTATCTTGCGATTGCCAATAAATATAATCATTCCAAGCTTCATCAGCCCATACTTTATTCATTTTCTGCCTGTTTTTTAAATTTTTCATCAACACAAATATTGAGTGTTTTCTGAGCCATAATACCACCTGTTTTAATTATATTATATATAATATTACAACAAATATAGTTTTTTATTTTTAGTTGATACACAATATAGGAATAATATAATTAATTA
>DAIMMR010000510.1:0-2633 GCA_036720575.1 Clostridium sp. | reverse complement strand
AGTTTAGTGTATTCAAACAGATCATTTATTAATTCTTCTAACTTTTCAGATTTATTGTAAGCAATATTAATATATTGTTTCATTTGTGTTTCATCCTCATATCTTTTATCTTTAATAAGAGCTAAATACCCTTTAATAGAAGTAAGTGGTGTTCTTAAATCATGAGATACATTAGTTATAAGCTCATTTTTTATTCTCTCTTCTTCCCTTTCAACTTTCATTTTATTATTTAGTTCTTCTGCCATAAAATTTATATTATTTGATAGCAAAGCCAATTCATCTCTTCCTTGACTCTTTATTCTATAATCTAAATTTCCCCTTGATATTTCTATAAGTCCAGAAGATATATTTTCTATATATTTCATTTTTTTATTAGTTATAAAATAAAACATTGTTAGAAATGATATAAAAGATACGATAGTTCCAGGAATGGGATTGTATTTTTTTTCATAAATTATTTCATACTGGGGCATACCTTTAATGACTAAATAGGCTTTCCCATCACTAAAACTTATGGGATAAAAACTGATATATTCTCTATTTTTACTTATTTCATTACCTTTATTAGTTCCATATATGTTTTGAATATTTTTCATCATTTCAAGAGAATTTTTTATAGAATTCTTTATAGTAGTATATACATCTATTTGTGTTTCATCTGCATTATTTGATTTGTACAAAACTTTTCCGTTTAAATCCGTAATCATTATCTTTTCCAAATCTGAGCTATCATTACGACTATCTATAATTTTTTGTATTTTATTCTTATCGTCTATACTTATACTTTTACTCTTTATTTCATCCCCTATTAAGTTGCCATTTACAGACATCCTATCTATACCTTTACTATAATCTATTCTAGCAGTGATATTCCTATTTTGTAAAAAAATGCCTGCTGCTTTTCCAAGTGCAGCAGACGTGACAAAACAGAGGGCAAATACAAATATAAGCTCCAGCCTTATACTGTTTTTCATTTTACTCAAGCTAGATTCTAAAGATATTTTAAAATCATTTTTCAACTTTATATCCCACCCCCCAAATAGTCTTTATAAAACGAGGTCTTCTCGGATTTTCCTCTATCTTTTCTCTTATTTTTCTTATATGTACCATTACAGTATTATCAGATTCAAAAAAATCCTGTTTCCATACAGATTCATAAATCTTTTCTATACTAAACACTACACCCCTATTTGAAGATAAAAGTTCTAAAATTTCAAATTCTCTTGGAGTGAGTTTTACATCCTTGTTACCAACTTTTACTTGATGATTTTTAGTGTTTATCACTAAGTCGTCTACTTCAATTACCTCTTGGTCAACTTTTTTAGGTACATTTAGCCTTTTATACCTTCTCAGTTGAGATTTTACCCTGGCTACAAGCTCCAGAGGATTAAAAGGCTTTACTACATAATCATCGGCTCCAGTAGTAAGACCTAATATTTTGTCTAAATCCTGACTTTTAGCTGATAACATTATTATAGGCATATTTTTACTTTTTCTTATTCTCATACAAACTTCAATTCCATCCATTTTAGGCATCATTACATCTAAAATTACTAAATCAACTTCATTATCATTTAAAATCTTTAAAGCTTCTAAGCCATTGGAAGCTTTTAATACTTTGTATCCTTCATTTACTAAATATATCTCAACTAAGTCTCTAATTTCTTTTTCATCGTCAACCACCAACACAATTTCTTTTTCCATATTAGTCCCCTTTCCAAAATAAAACCAGCAGCAAACCTATAGATTACCTCTGCCAATAGTATAGCAAAAATCATATCTAAAATCACATGCTGTTTTACAAATTGGGTAGATACTATTACAGATATGCCTATAAAATTCATAGCAAATTTTATAAAAGGTTTTTTATCCAATTTCCTTGATGCCATCATTATTATATAACTTGCAAGCACATGTATGCTGGGGAAACAATTAAAAGGTTTATCCCAGCTATAGGTAAACCTTACGGCACGGGAAAAAATGTCATTTCCACTTACAACAGGCCTTGGCACCATGGTCTGAAAGAAAAAATAGATTATATAACATGTAATCATACCTATAACCATAGTTATTACGCATTTATAATAACTATTTCTATAATTGAAACACAGATATACTAGTGATACAAACATAAATGGGAACCACATCCAATATGCAATTATAAATTGTTTTATAAATGGAATATTCATATCCAAACTAGTAACTAAACTATGACATCCTCTAATCGTATTATTTAGCAGACCATAGGACACATTTATTGTAGGTATAATTAGTAGTAAACTCAATGGTAGTAAATTCAATTTTAAACGCTTCAATGCAACACCAACTCTCAAATTTAAATACCTAACTTTCTAAAATTATTATATAACATTCTATACTTATTATTATAGAAAAAATTTCTTAATATTTGTTAATTAAATTCTTAAAAATTTCTTAAATTATAAGATTACTCATAAAGTTTATAAACAAAAAATCAACTTATACTACGAATATTTTTACAACCACAAGTACGTTAAATATTTTGATGCGTCTAAGCAAAAAATTCACAAAAGTTCTAAGTTTTTTTATAAATTTTTTACTAAGACGTATACACAAAATATTTAAATGTACTTGCTTATTGTAAAATATTTCTA
>DAIMMR010000509.1:0-2634 GCA_036720575.1 Clostridium sp. | reverse complement strand
AAGCCTTGTTTGGACGCGGGTTCGACTCCCGTCATCTCCACCATATTAGAACGATAAATATGATACAATTTGTGTCATATTTTTTTTGCCTAAAATGGCGCTATGTAGGCGCTTTTTTAGTTAATAGATAAATTACCTCGCATTAGAACGGATGTTTTCAGGCCTTTTTTAGAGAAAAATAAGGTTCACTCGTTAAACGGATAAGGGGGTAGGGGCGCACTCGTAAAATGGTTCATAAAAAAATTCTCAGAACGATGGAATTATAGAGTATAAAGTGATATAATCTTGTTAAGTTGTGAGGTTATGAGCATTGACCACTCAAAAAATAAAAGAGTATAGGGAGCATGATTTTTTGATTTAAGAGGAGCTTGCAAAGAAACTTGGTGTTACTTTTATTAGTGTTAATCGCTAAGGAAAGACCAATATGAGTCAACAACGAAAATTAAGAGAAAGTTAAGAAAACATTTTAAAAAAATTGGAATAGAAAAAGAGGATAGATAATTAGTAGTAAAAATAAGCTATTCTCATGCTGAAAACAGAAGATCTTCCTCATATGCAAGTATGAAATATGATGGTTTGGATAAATATAATGTTAGTATATAAATAAGATTAGTAGCGAAGCAAATAGTAGGTTAAGTGTAAATGATATGGAAGCTTTAGAGAAATTTCCATATGCTGTTTAGCACCTAGACTATTTATTGGAAACCAATCAATTTTAATTAAAAGTTTTATAACGGAGGAATAGTATGGATGTATCAAAATTTGCTTCAGATTATGAGAAACTGCTAGAGTCCTTATCAAAAACATCTTTTTTTGGAGTGGCAGCTATCACGCATTACCTTTCAAGACCCGAACTAAAGGCAACTGGAATAAAAGACTTCTATTCCAGCAATAGTCTGGTTTATGCTCAAAAATTCAAAATTGGGGATTATGTAGATGTTTTGAAAGAAGAGCATCCCACAATTTGTGGTGGCGTAACAGAATATATTACAAAAATCAGGTTGGCTAGAAAACTTGGTAGAAGCATGGAGGATCTACACTTTTTTGATGATGTACACAAAAAGAAGTATTCAAATCTAAGTGATGAAGATTTGGCTTTCGCTATGTACGAACCCGATATATTTTACCGCTCAGGTTGTGGATATACTCCTGAGATTTTCGAGCATAGAGATAATATAATCAAGAAAGCTAAATACTTATCCGATATCGCTCTCGGGCTTATTACTAAGACTTTTCCAGTCATTGATGAAATAGATTTTCATCCCGAAGGGCATGTGATGTATAACGGAAAATTGGCCATTAAAGGTGACTCAGATCTTCTTATCAACAATTGCCTAATAGACTTTAAAACAAAAAAAGATTACAAATTAAGTTCCAATGACAGGGCTCAGCTATTTGCATACGCGCTTAACAAATATATGCGTGATGGAACAAACTACGACAAAGTGTATTTTCTGAATCCAAGATTTCACATTTTAGAGGAATTAGTGCTTAAGGAATAGCTTTTTGAAAAATGTTGCGGGCCAAAATATGTGTACTATTTTGGCCAAAATCAGGGAATATTTTACATAATCAATTAGTTTTTTATATAAAAGATAAGAAGGAGAAATAGGATGTACATATCAAAAGTATATTATTAAATAATAATATTTAAATAATTTTTGGATTTGTGAATGAATGAACTGAACTAGTTAAATGGTTTATATGTTTAAAGGGTGCACTAGTTAAACGAATAAGGGGTAGGGGGTGCAAATTGTATCAAATTTGTAGTGTCGTTCCATATTGAAAGCATAGGTATGATACAATGTTATCATGCCTTTTTTCTTTGGCAGAAAGGGCAAAAACTCCTATCCGCCAGTTTTCTAGAAACCTGTAGTAGTCATAATTTAGGCTATTATATGGTCTCTTTCTCTTTTTCTAATCAACTTTTTAACGATTACCTAACAATTTAACGATTAGGCTACTTTTTAACGATTACCCTAGTTTTTAACGATTTGAGAAAATAGAATAGACTAATAAAATTCATTCGTTAGATGACAATCTCAATGCAACATAATGTTTTAATTTCGATTAATTCGCGCATGTTGCATTTTATGTTGCGTTGAAGTTGACCATATTTGCATTTTTCTCTCACTTAGTATATAAATGAAGGCGTAACAAAGAGATGCTGCACATCAATTGGTCAATCTTATTGCAACATCGTTTTGTTAAAGATTCGGCGTCTTCTTTGTCTACAGCGTAAGGGTCAAATTAGTTGGGTTAATTTGACCTTTTTATTATGGATTCTTCGAATGTTGATTGCATCCAAGAACGCCTTACCAAATTTAGTTCTGACTAGATCATAAGGTGTCTTGTCGCCTTTGGACTTCCGGACATAGGAGTTGATGTTACTAAACACCTCATCCAGCATCTCCTGAGTAATCTTATTAAGGGATTTACCCTTTGGAAACACATAACGGATAAACTCATGATTCCGTTCGCAGTGGGGCTTGTCGTTGCTTCGATACGGTGTCGCGTAAAAACTCCTTCCGACATAGCGTTCAATCTCATAGAACTGAGCGAACTCCGTGCCGTTATCACGTATATATTTTTTATGTGTCCTCTATCCTATCGGTTAGACTGGTTATGCCGCTG
>DAIMMR010000508.1:0-2635 GCA_036720575.1 Clostridium sp. | reverse complement strand
GCTTTTGCAGAAATAGTTGAAAAATCTGAAGAAGAAATAGTAGTTATTGATACTGCACCAACAGGGCATACATTACTATTACTGGATTCTACTCAAAACTATAATAGAGAAATAAAAAGCTCACAAGGTGATGTGCCAGAATCAGTTAAAAAACTTTTACCAAAGCTTAGAAATGCTGATGAAACAGAAGTCATCATTGTAGCTTTAGCTGAAGCTACACCTGTAT
This sequence comes from Clostridium sp., assembly GCA_036720575.1. GTDB lineage: Bacteria > Bacillota > Clostridia > Clostridiales > Clostridiaceae > Clostridium_B. The sequence goes on along the minus strand of DAIMMR010000508.1, from coordinate 2,409 downwards.
ATGAAGCTGTGAGATTAGAGAAAGATTTAAAGAGAGCAGGAATTAGTAGTAAATGGTGGATTATAAATTCAAGCCTGTTTGCAGCTAATACTACTAATGATATCCTTAAAGTAAAAGCAAACAGTGAGATATCCTGGATAAATAAAGTAAGTGAAATTTCTAAAGGAAATTTTGCAGTTATTGAATGGAAACCAGAAGAAGTAAAAGGTGATAAGTTGTTAGATCTGATTAAATAAAGACTAAGTTTGATAAAAAGATATACATTCTCAATAAGATATTAAATGCTATTAATGATTAGAAAAATTTAGGAGGTATTATTATGAGTAATCAATCATCAAAATTATCATTGCTTGATCGTTATTTAACATTGTGGATTTTTATAGCAATGGCTCTGGGAATATTTTTAGGATGGGCTTTGCCTGGTTTGTCTAATATACTGTCAAATTTATCAGTTGGAACAACATCTATTCCTATAGCTATAGGACTTATAGTTATGATGTATCCACCACTTGCTAAAGTTAACTATAAGGAACTAGGAAAGGTTTTTCGTAATCCCAGAGTATTAGGGCTTTCATTAGTTCAAAACTGGATTATAGGACCTCTACTAATGTTTACTCTAGCAGTTATATTTCTTAGAAATTATCCGCATTTCATGGTAGGGTTAATTCTTATAGGACTTGCAAGATGTATTGCTATGGTAATTGTATGGAACAGTCTTGCAGATGGCGACAGCGAATATGCAGCAGCACTAGTTGCATTTAATTCTATATTTCAGGTGGTGTTTTATTCTATATTTGCTTATATATTTATTACTGTGCTACCAAAGGCAATAGGGCTGCAGGGTATGCAGGTTCATGTGTCTATGGGTGAAGTAGCTTCTTCCGTGGCAATTTATTTAGGCATTCCCTTTGTGGGGGGTATGCTTACAAGGCTACTTTTGGAACCTAGGAAAGGGACAGAATGGTACACTAAAACTTTTGTACCTAAAATAAGTCCTTTAGCACTAATAGCATTATTATTTACTATAGTTATAATGTTCATGTTTAAAGGAAAATACATTATTGAGCTTCCAATGGATGTTGTAAGAATTGCTGTTCCTTTGATTATATACTTTATAATTATGTTCTCTGCGTCTTTCTTTATAAGTTATAAATCAAAAATAGACTATCATAAAACAGTTAGTTTGTCATTTACAGCTGCAAGTAATAATTTTGAACTGGCAATTGCAGTAGCTGTAGCAGTTTTTGGTATTCAGTCTCAGGAAGCTTTTACTGCTGTTATAGGGCCATTAATTGAAGTACCTGTTATGATTGGACTTGTTAATGTAGCTTTGTTGTGGGGAAGAAAGTACTTTGGTTTAAAACAAGAAAAATAAATATTGAAGACTATGCAGCTCCTTTTGCAGTATTTATAATTACTTTTGCTAATACTGGTATATTTGGATGGGTTAAAGGTGCAATTTTATCATGGTTAAGTGCAATGACAGGTGCTGCATTTTGAGATATCTTTTAATTTACTAAAAAGCTGCTAAAAAATTGACCGATATATGGTTTATTTTTAGCAGCTTATTTGTTTTAATATGTCATCATATTAATATTGTAATTTTATTGCTTTCCTCAAAGATTCTAAAGCAAGTGATGCCTTTTGGTAGTCAATGTTTGGCTCAAGGCCAATCCCACAGAAATAAGTATCATTTACTATAGCAATCAACATAGTCATATTTGATGATTCAACTATAAGCTTGTTTGGAGTGCCTCCGTTCAAGTTTTTCAAAGATGAAAATAAAGTATTAACTATAGCAGTACATTGCTGCGGAAAAAAATTGCTTTGATCAGTAGGATCTGAATCTTCATTTAAAGCAGAAACTCCCTTTTTATAATTTACTAACCCATGACACTTATAACCATCTAATTCAGTGATTTTTTTGATTATAGGTTTCATTTCCTCACTTATTATCATACCGTTCACACTCCCCATATAATGTTATAATCATGATATAATTATAACATTATAAACTACATAAGGTATTATTATTATGAAAAAATATAATAATTAGAAACCAAGCTATTAAAAAAAGATATCGTTAAACTTGCTATAAGAGATTAGTTGATACGGCAAATTTAACGATAAATATATTAAAATAATGACGAGTCTTAGATTTAAAAATTAAAGAACATTGTTACCTTTGTTGAAATCACTTTCATTTTTTGAAGGAATCATGGATAGTTGTTCAGATTGGTGCCAGAGGTTTTTTAAATTATTTTTTTCAATAAAAAGATCCATTTCTTGTTTGGTTTGAAAATCTTTAAATTGAAATTCTCCTTCTTTGTCCATAAATCTTAATCTGCAAATCATTTTTCAATCTCCGGCGTTATTTTATCAAACTTCTGACATATCTCATCTGCAACC
>DAIMMR010000507.1:0-2636 GCA_036720575.1 Clostridium sp. | reverse complement strand
ACCATACTATATCCACTTTTTTCAAAAGAAGCTGCATTTAAAATCTGATCTCCTCTACTAGATTTTTTAGATAGTGGAATTAACAAGTTTGGCTTTTTTAACGCAAGTAATTCAAATATTACATTTGCACCAGCCCTAGATATAACTATATCTGCTGCATTCATTATATGCGGCAATTCTTCATTTATGTACTCAAACTGTACATATCCCTTTCTCTCCTTAAGTGACCTATCTAAATTTCCCTTTCCACATATGTGAACTATATTATAATTTTTCAAAAGCTCATTTAGTGAATTTCTAACTGTATTATTTATAAACATAGACCCTAGACTTCCACCTATTATGAGAAGTACTGGTTTCTCATTATCAAATCCACACATTCTCCTGCCTATTATCCTACTTCCATCTAGAAGTTCTTTTCTTATAGGAGTTCCTGTTAAAACTGAGTTATTGCCCTTTATGTTTTTTAAAGACTCTGGAAATGTAACACAAATCTTAGTGCAATAAGGTGCAGACAATCTATTTGCAAGTCCTGGAGTTATATCTGATTCATGGGCAATGACAGGTACTTTATTTATATGTGCAGCAATTACCACAGGAACTGAAACAAATCCTCCTTTTGAAAATACTATGTTTGGTTTTTCCTTTCTTATTATAAGTATAGCTTGAAGTATTCCCTTTAAAACTTTAAATGGATCAGTAAAATTCTTTATATCAAAATACCTTCGGAGTTTACCACTGGATATTATATGATACTCTATTTTTTGATCTTCTATTATTTTTCTTTCAATTCCATTTTCGGTTCCTATATACTGTATATTATATCCCAGTTCTTTTAATCTTGGAACTAAGGCCAAATTTGGTGTAACATGTCCAGCAGAGCCTCCACCTGTAAGTATTATTTTTTTCAAATTCTATTTCCTCCTCGTACAATTTTTCCAACTCTTAGATTTATTATAGTAATTATTTATACTTTGTACAACAATAGAAACAATATACATATTTATGACTTAGGATTTACATTATACGGAATCTAAAAAAAGGAAAGTCCTATTTACGAATTAACTTATACAGAAGAATATATACTTTTTATTGATTAGAAATCATCTTTTTAATTTTTTCAGTCAAACTCATGGCTGTTTTTTCATCTGTTGTTATTACAAATAATGTATTATTTCCAGCTACAGTGCCAACAACCCCATTGAAAGCTAAAGAGTCTGCAGCTTCTGCTGCTGCCTTGGCTGAGCCAGATAAAGTTTTTATTACAACAAAATTTTTCATAGTTTGTATATCAATAACTGTTTGTGAAAATATGGCTAATATTTTATCAGGAAATAGTTTTCCTGTATGCCTTATAACAGAATATTTCGATTTTCCATTTTGGCCCACTACTTTTGTAATTTTTAATTTCTTTATATCTCTTGACACAGTGGCTTGAGTTACTTCTATTCCCGCACTCTTAAGCTCTTCTACTAGCTCCTCCTGTGTTTCTATATCCTTTGAATTAATAATTTCAAGTATTTTTGTATGTCTCGCAGTTTTCATAATATAATCTCTCCATTTACCAATTTTAAAAATATAAATCAAGTTTTATTTCTATTTTATGATAATCTAAAATCTTTTAATATAAGCTGTATATTCTTATTCCCTTTATACTCATTAACAGAAGGCAAATATATAAAATCCATTTTTAGATTTTTAAAATCATTATTTAAAATTTTATAGGCTGCCCCACTTCCATAAGCTTTAAATACCAATTGTCTAAACTTTTCCCCTCCATCAAAGGATAGTGCATCAATTTTGTTTAAACTATTTTTTAGCCTGCAGAATAGTTTCAAAGTATTTTTGTCCTTGCCTATGAAATAAACTCTGAATACATCCACATTTTTTTCTCCAAATACAGGTGTAGAATTTCCTTTGCCAAAAGGCTCTAATCTCTTTATATCTTCTATCATTTTAAAAGATATGCTGTTTAAGGGAACTTGTTTATCTATTCTAATCCTAGGTATTATATCCTCATCTGTAAGTTTGCAATTTTTATTTAACCTATCTCTAAGTTTATCTATATTTTCTTCTTCTATAGACAACCCTGCTGCCAAAGGATGACCTCCAAATTGACACATTAGCTCCTTGCATTTTACAAGTTCTTCAAACATATTATAACCTTCAATAGATCTACCAGAGCCTTTAGAAAAATTCTTTCCATTAGTTATTACAATAGATGGTACATTATATCTTTCTTTAAGCCTTCCTGCAACTATTCCTGCTATACTTTCATGTACTCCTTTTTCATATACCACAAGTACTTTGTCTTTTTTCAAATCTGACTTTTCAACTTTATCTATTATTTTATTTACACTATCAATCGTCATATCCTGCCTATGAATATTTAATTCATGAAGTTTTTTGGCAAGTTCATGTGCGCTATCCGGATCTTTACAAAGTAAAAGTTCCAGTGCTAAAACTGCACTTTCGAGTCTTCCCGTAGCATTTATACAAGGTCCCATTACAAATCCTATATGGTAAGAATTCAAGATTTTACCTTCTAATGAGGTCTCTTTTATAAGTTCCCTTATTCCTAAGTTTTCTGTGTTATTTAACATTTCAAGGCCTTTTTTAGCTATAATTCTATTTTC
>DAIMMR010000506.1:0-2645 GCA_036720575.1 Clostridium sp. | reverse complement strand
CATCATATACATAATAGTCATCTTCCAAAGTACTCATGTGAACTAATCCTTCTATGGTATTGGGAAGTTCTACAAACATTCCGAAATTAGTAACTGAAGATATTATTCCTTCAAATTCTTCCCCAATTCTTTTGCTCATATATTCCGCCTTTTTAAGATCATCTACTTCTCTTTCAGCATCTTGAGCAACTCTTTCCATTTCAGAAGATTGTTTTGCCGCATAGTCTACTTCTTTTTCCAATGTTTTTATTCTATTATCAGTTAACCTGCCGTTTATAAATTCTTTAATAATTCTATGAATAATTAAGTCAGGATATCTTCTTATAGGCGATGTAAAATGGCAGTAGTATTTAGCTGCCAACCCAAAATGGCCCACACACTCCGATGAATATCTGGCCTGTTTCATAGAACGGAGCAGCAAAGTACTCACAACAATCTCTTCTTTTTTACCCTTTACCTTTTCTATAATATCCTGTAGTGCTTTAGGATGAACTTCCTGCCCCCATTTTATCACATATCCCAAATTATGTACAAACTCATTAAAATGCATTAATTTTTCTTCATCAGGGTCTTCATGTATCCTATATACAAAAGGTAAATTGGTCCAAAACATATGCTCAGCTATAGTTTCATTACACACCAACATAAACTCTTCTATTATCCTGTTAGATATTCCCCTTTCATAAGGCTCAATCTTTACAGGCACACCTAAATCATCTAAAATTATCTTACATTCTTGAAAATCAAAATCTATAGCTCCTCTTGTCATTCTCTTTTTGTTTAAAATTTTACAGAGTTCTTCCATCAAATTAAATGTATCCACTAAATAACTATACTTTTCCATAGTCTCAGCATCTTTATCTCTTAATATTTTTGTTACATCAGTATAGGTCATTCTTTCATTGCTTCTTATTACGCTTTCTACAATATTATGCTGTACTACTTTCCCAGTTTTATCTATTTCCATAAGACAGCTCAAAGCTAGTCTATCCGTATTAGGATTTAAACTACAAATTCCATTTGAAAGTTCCTTAGGCAGCATAGGTATAACCCTATCTATAAGGTAAACGGAAGTACCTCTCTTCAATGCCTCTTTATCTAATGGATTTTTCTCTCTTACATAGTTGGATACGTCGGCTATATGGACACCTAGATAGTAATTTCCATTTGGCAATTTACTTAAGGATATGGCATCATCTAGATCCTTAGCATCTTCTCCATCTATTGTAACTGTAAGTAAATCTCTTAAGTCAGTTCTTCTATCATACTCATCCTTAGGAATTTCTTCAGGTATATTTTCAGTATATTGCTGAACTTTTATAGGAAATTCTTCAGGTAAATTATTCTTTTTTATTATGGTCAATATGTCTATGCCCTTTTCTCCTTTTTTGCCTAATATGTTTATTATCTTCCCCTCTGGATTTCTTCTTTTTTCAGGCCACTCAGTTATTTCTGCAACTACCACATCACCTGTTTGAGCATTTTTTCTACATTCCTTAGGTATAAATATATCCTGATATATACGCTTTTCTTCTGGTACCACAAATCCAAAATTTGTGCTGTCCTCAAACGTACCTATAACTACTTTATTGACTCTTTCCAATACTCTTATAATTTCCCCTTCACATTTTTTACCTTTATCCTCCATCTTCGTTATTTTTACTACTACTTTATCACCATTCATGGCACCATTTAAATAGGAAGATGGGACAAATACATCTGCTCCTTCATTCTCTGGTATAACGAAACCATATCCTTTTTGATGACCTTGAAACTTACCTGTCACAAGTCCCATTCTATCCGGTATCCCGTATCTTTTTCTGCGTGTTTTAACTACCAATCCTTCCTTTTCCAGATCATCCAATATCTTTTTAAAATCTTTTGCTTCAGCCTTTGTTACAGAAAATATACCCTCTAATTCCCTTATATTCATAGGCTTATAAGCCTGCTCTTCCATAAAATTTATAATTGCTTCTTTTATATTCATTTTTTCACCACCTACTATTATCTTAACTTAAATATGGTAAAAATATTCAATATTACCCAAATTTTTTATCTAAAAAAAAATAAATAGAGCAACATTATACCCTATTTATACAAACTGCTATTTAAATTACTTTATTAAATTTTGCACTACACATATAACTGCAAATAATATAGCTAGTATAACAGTTGTTCTTACTAACATTGCTTCTGAAGTCCTTGATTTATTTCTTGAATAAAAGCTTTCACCTGCTCCACCAGATATAAGTCCACTTAAGCCATTAGTTTTACCTGGCTGTATCAGTACAACTGCTACAAGCATAACTCCAATTATCAGTTGTAAAATTACTAAAAAAATGTGCATAGGTAATTTCCTCCTACATATTGCATTTTAAATTAACACATATATTATATTAACATATGTATCTAATAATTTCAATTTACTATTTTTTTAAAAGCCCGGTGTTTTTACACCGGGTCCTTTTTTTACTTTCTGTTTAGATTATAAAATGCATCTAGTCCTCTGTATTCAGCTACTTCGCCTAATTCTTCCTCTATTCTTAAAAGTTGATTATACTTTGCAACTCTTTCACTTCTTGCTGGTGCACCAGTTTTAATCTGTCCTGCATTTACTGCTACTACTAAATCAGCTATTGTAGTAT
>DAIMMR010000505.1:0-2653 GCA_036720575.1 Clostridium sp. | reverse complement strand
TAGATGCAGGTTTTAGAAGAGCTATGACTTCAATACTTGATTCAAATATAACCACTATTATTTCAGGATGTGTCCTTTATAATATTGGTACAGGTTCCGTAAAAGGATTTGCACTTACGCTTATTATAGGTACAATTTTGAGTATGTTTACGGCTATAACCGTAACTAGAACTCTTATGAAGTTACTAGCTAGTATGGGATGGTTTAACCATAAGGAGACAATTGGAACATTTGGTGTGCATGACTTTAGAAAGGGGGTAGTAAAGTAATATGTATAAGATTATTGAAAAAAGAAAAATATGGTTTACTATATCCCTTATAGTGATTGCCATTGGAATATTCACTATGGCTACTAAAGGCCTTGAATATGGACTGGATTTTAAAGGTGGCACAGTAGTTGAAATAAATATTGGTCAGAATTTTAATAAACAGGATGTAGATAGTATAGTAAAGAAATACTCTAGTGATTTTCAATCCAATAAAGTAGATACTAGGTCTATATCTATAAAGGCTGCTACTTTAAGCAATAATGATGTTAGTGGTATTGTAAAAGCTGTGAAAGCAAAGTATAAAAAAAGCAGTTTGACAAATCAAGAAAATATAGGTGCAGTTATAGGGCAAGAAACAAGGGTTAAAGCTTTGCAAGCTGTTATAGTGGCAATTATAGCTATGTTTATATACATAGGTATAAGATTTGAATTGAGTTTTGCTACAGCAGCTATTATATCCTTAACTCACAACGTGCTTGTAATGCTTTCTGTATATGCAGTACTTAGAGTTCCTATAGATTCTAACTTTATAGCAGCAGCCCTTACGGTTATAGGTTATTCTGTCCACGATACTATAGTTGTTTTTGATAGAATAAGAGAAAATCAAAAATACATGAGAGGACAGGAACCTATAGTTGTTGCAGATGCCAGCGTAACTCAGACATTGGCAAGATCTATAAATACAGTATTGACTGTTGTAATAACTTTGACATCAGTATATATTTTAGTGCCTTCTGTAAGAATTTTCTCAGAGCCGATACTTATAGGAATAATTACAGGATGCTATTCTTCCATATGCATAGCTAGTCCGTGTTGGGTAATTATAAAGAAACATATGCTTCAAAATAAAAAAAAGTTACATACAGTAAGTGAATAAACTATAAAATATACATTAAATATGATAAAATAAAAAATCTAGAGTATATTGGTACTCTGGATTTTTTTATTGCAAATAATCTAACCATAATGTATTTGTAATAGAAGACAATATCATTTATAATATAAGTGCTTTCGATAAATTTGGAGGATTTTATTATGGAGAGGCAAAAAGATAACATACAGGATTTTAACTTTTTAGGTATGCATAATCCTTTTCTTTTAAAGGATATGGAGAGAGCTTTAAAAAGAATAATAAAGGCAGTAAATGAGAGAGAAAAAATCGTAATTTATGGTACATGTGATGTAGATGGTATAACTTCGGTATCACTTATGTTATTAGTTTTAAAGTATTTAAATGCAGATGTAGAATATTTTATTTCTGATAAAATTAATGATTATAATATAAAGGCAGATATAATAAAAAATCATATAAAATTTTTAGGTGCAAAACTTATAATAACAGCTGGCTGTGGAGTAGAAAGTGTTTCACAGATAGAACTATGTAAAACTTTAGGTATGGATGTTATAATAACAGATTACCATAAATCTGGGGGAAATTTACCGAAAACTATTATTGTAAATCCCAATCAGAAGCAGTGTACATATCCATTTAAAGATTTAACAGCAGTAGGTGTTACCTTTAAGTTATCTCAGGCCATATCAATGTATTATGATATGAAGTACATAAATAAGTATTTAGATCTTGTAGCTTTAGGAATTTTTTCACGGGGGATTGACATAAATGGTGAAAATAAGATAATGGTAGATGAAGGTATGTATTATTTAAAATGTACAAATAATTATGGAGTAAGGGCACTGCTTAAAGTAAATAATATTTCTAGTGTGAATATGGAGAATGTATGTGAATTGTCAAATAAAATGATGTGTTCAATTAAGAACAAGAGATATATAGATAATGCAAGGATTGCAGTAGAGCTTTTTATAACTGAAAATATGGATAGAGCAGAACAAATAGCTAAATATTTGAAAAATGAGATTATATAAAGGTGAAAGTCTCTTAAACTTGAATATGTATTAATATTTAATATATAATTATGAAGTAGATTTTTATTGGAATGATTAAGTTATTTTAGGGGGGATTATAATTGGATTTGAAAGATAAAATAAGAGTAATAGATGGATTTCCAAAAGAGGGAATAAGTTTTAAAGATATAACTACTTTGCTGCAGGATAAAACAGCTTTTAGATATACAGTAAATAAAATAGCTAGATATTTAAAAAATAAACATATTGATGTAGTAGTAGGACCTGAAGCAAGAGGATTTTTATTTGGAGCACCTATAGCCTATGCCATAGGAGCAGGTTTTGTTCCCATAAGAAAAAAAGGAAAGTTGCCTTATGACACTTTTAGTGTTAGTTATGACTTAGAATATGGCAGTGATGTACTTGAAATGCATAAAGATGCAATAAAAAAAGGAGACAGAGTGGTAATAATTGATGACTTACTTGCAACGGGAGGCACTACTGCTTCTGTTGTCAAACTT
>DAIMMR010000504.1:0-2654 GCA_036720575.1 Clostridium sp. | reverse complement strand
GGCAAAATCAGAAGATAAGCCTATATTCCTATCTATTGGGTACAGCTAGGCTCGTCTCTGTACGTGCCATTGGTGCCATATAATGGAAAAAGAAAGTTTTGAAGATATAGAAGTAGCTGAAATGCTAAACGATAGCTTCATATCCATAAAAGTAGACAGAGAAGAAAGGCCTGATATAGACAGTATATATATGGATGTATGTCAGTCCATCACTGGAAGCGGCGGATGGCCCCTTACAATTATCATGACACCTGAACAAAATCCTTTTTTTGCAGGTACCTATTTTCCCAAAAATAGTAGAGATGGACTCATGGGGTTAATGTCTATTTTAGACTACATTAAAAAAGCATGGAAAAACAATAGAAATGAACTTTTAAATGCCAGCACACAAATATTAGACTCCTTGAAGGACCTAAAGGAAACCTCTAAAGAAACCATTAATGAAGATATCTTTCAAAAAACGTTCTTAAATTTTAAATATGACTTTGACCCTACATATGGAGGATTTGGAGACTCTCCTAAATTTCCTTCAGCTCATAATTTACTTTTTCTGCTTAGGTACTTTTATAAAACCAAGGATTCCTTTGCTCTAGAAATGGTGGAAAAAACATTAGATTCCATGAAAAAAGGCGGTATATACGACCATATAGGTTTTGGGTTTAGCCGCTATTCTGTAGATAGGAAATGGCTTGTTCCACATTTTGAAAAAATGCTTTATGACAATGCCCTCTTAATTATAGCCTATCTTGAAACTTTTCAAGTTACGGGAAATAAAGAATATTGTAAAACAGCAGAAGAAATATTAACTTATGTACTAAGAGACATGACTTCAAAAGAAGGTGGATTTTACTCTGCAGAAGATGCTGATTCTGAAGGTGAAGAAGGAAAATTTTATGTATGGTCAAAAATGGAAATAGAAACTATACTTGAGGAGGAAGATGGCAGAAAATTCTGCTCCTATTTCAATGTAACAGAAGACGGAAATTTCGAAGGTAAAAATATTTTAAATCTAATAAATACTTCTATTCCAGAAAATGATATGCAATTTATAGAGAATTGCAGGGAAAAATTATTTGTTGAAAGAGAAAAAAGGATACACCCTTATAAAGACGATAAAATTTTAACTTCCTGGAATGGTCTTATGATTGCTGCTATGGCAATAGCTGGCAGAGTATTAAACAATTCCAAATACACTAAAGCTGCAAAAAAAACTGTAGACTTCATTTATAAAAACTTAGTGAGATCAGATGGCCGTCTTCTTGCAAGATACCGCGATGGAGAAGCTTCCTTTTTAGGCTATCTAGATGATTATTCCTTTTTAATATGGGGACTTATAGAATTATATGAAACAACCTACAGCACAGATTACCTAAAAAAAGCACTGGAACTTAATGAAGATTTATTAAAATTTTTCTGGGATAAAGAAAATGGAGGCTTCTTCCTATATGGAAATGATGGTGAGAAGTTAATTACAAGGCCAAAGGAAATATACGACAGTGCCGTTCCCTCTGGTAATTCCGTAACTGCATTAAATTTGCTGCGATTGTCCCATTTAACAAGTAGTTATGACTTTGAAGATAAAGCTAATCAGTTATTTGAGTCTTTCTCAAGAGAAATAAATAATTTCCCAAGGGCATGTTCTTTCTCTCTTATAGCACTTTTATTTTCAAAATCACCTATAAGACAAATTATTGTATCTGCAGGCAGCAACATTGAAGAAGGTAAGCAAGTAGTTCATATGATAAATGAGAAATTTAATCCCTTTACAATTTCAATTTTGTACTGCAATTTAAATAGGGATTTAAGCACTATTTCCCCTGCTATAGAAAACTATATAGACATCAACAATAAAACTACCACCTACATTTGTGAAAACTTTACCTGCAAAAAACCTATAACAGACATTAATTTATTAAAGAAAATATTATAAACAAACAGGCATATAAAAATTACAAATTTATGTGCCTGTTTAAAAATAATTTTATTAGAGTAACCTTTTCATAATAACCTGCATATTATATTGTTATGTATAATTTTATCAGGAGGTAACTCATGTATTGTTACACTTACATGAATCAATTTACTTGCGTTTTCAACGAACTTCAACTGTGGTCTCATATTTCAAGTGACCATCCAATCTTTCTTAAAACTGTAGCTTCCCTTTCCAATATTAAATTACCAAAACCTATAGTAGATGGTCTCAATCATATTCACAATGTATTTTTAAAATTATATAACAATGCAGTTCAGCTTAAAAAATCTGCAGGTACTAATCCTGCCCAATATGCCCAATATGCTATGCATATAAAAAGATTAATTGATGAGTTTATACATCTTGATACCCATGCTCTATCTTTTTACCCTCAATTGCTTACTTTAGCAAAAGGGAATAAAGTCTGGCAGGAATTAGTTAGACACATCATCAATGAACAAGCTTTTATGCTTGAATTGTTTAAAAATTTAAGACAACAAATAAGATAAGCTTTTAAATAGAATTTTCAACATATTTTTATAAGAACACCGAAAACCTCTTCTCCTTTAGTTTCATAATATATCAAAATTATGCCACTTATAAAATGTATTATATACGATCGTTTTGTAAAAACTAAATTAGATTCATGAATATAATTTACAAAATGAAGGAGAGGTTGATA
>DAIMMR010000503.1:0-2658 GCA_036720575.1 Clostridium sp. | reverse complement strand
AGAAATAAAAGAAAAATTTGAAAATGCTAATATATTAACTATACCAATGTTTGATAAGGAAATTAAAGGAATTGATATGTTAGAACAAATCTCAGAGGTGGTTTTTGAGGAGGAAATCTAAATGAGTGATAGCAAAGTCAAAATTGAAATATTTGGTATAAAAGATGCTCCAGTTGGTGGAGGCTGTAGTTGTGAAGGATCTTGTGGTCCTTCTACAACTATGGATGATTTATATTCTGAATTTGTTAATTTCATAAATAAAACAAAAATAAAAGATCAGGTAGAAGTTAAATTTATAGATGTATTAGAAGATGATATTGACAAATATGAATATGTACACAAAATTTTAGATGCAAACTATGGATTACCCCTAACTGCTATTAATAACAGAGTATGTTTTTATGGTGGAATATCTAATAATATGATTTATGATAAAATTAATGAAGAAATTAATAAGTAGCTTTTAATAGAGATATTTAAAAACTATTATATAGGCAAAATCAAATATTCTGATATAGTTATATGGAGGTGTCATTGTGAAGTGTTGTAATACTGGATGCTGTGGGGATATAGAAGAAAGTGAAATTAATGAAGACGATAAAATTAAAATTGACTTTCTATATTTGGATCTAAATATTTGTAATCGATGTCAGGGAACAGATGAAGGTCTTGATGAAGCAATTGCAGATGTAGAAAAAGTATTGAAATTAACAGGTAAAGAAGTACTTGTAAACAAAATTCATATTAACAATGAAGAAATGGCCATAAAATACAAGTTTGTTAGTTCACCTACCATACGAATAAATGGAAAAGATATTCAGATGGAAGTCAGAGAATCTCTTTGTGAATCATGCGGTGATTTATGTGGTGATGATGTGGATTGTCGAGTATGGATATATAAAGGAAAAGAATATACTATTCCGCCAAAAGCAATGATTGTTGACTCCATTCTTCATGAAGTATATGGTGATACTAAAATATTTGAACATAATAAAAATGTATATGAATTACCAGAAAATTTAAGGAACTTTTTTCAGTCTGTTGAGAAAAATTATAAATTAAATAAAGATCACTAAATAGAAAGGATGATGATATGAAACCTAAGGTAGCATTTATATGTGTTCATAATTCATGTAGGTCTCAAATGGCAGAAGCATTAGGAAAGTTATTTGCATCAGATGTTTTTGACTCATACTCAGCAGGGACAGAAACTAAGCCTGAAATTAATCAAGATGCAGTAAGAATTATAAAGGATATATATGATGTTGATATGAATAAGACTCAGAAATCTAAGTTGCTAAATGATATACCAGAAGTTGATATAGTTATAAAAATGGGTTGTAATGTTGTTTGTCCTTTTTTACCTTCAAAACATGAAGAAGATTGGGGATTAAAAGACCCTACAGGCAAAAGTGATGAAGAGTTTATAAAAACAGCTAAGATAATAGAAGAAAAAGTAAAGAATTTAGCAGAAAGAATTAAAAGTAATGAAATAGAATTATAATACAGATGGGCTAGCTTATGCTGGCTCTTTTTGTTTATAAAAGGTTATTGACTTTTAATTATTAAATTTCATATTAGACTATTGACATTTATGTATAAAAGAGTTACTATACTTATATAGACATATACCCATATGGGCATATAGGCATTACACTAGAATTAAATTATAAGGAGGCAAAACTAATGGAAAATAAAACAAAACTATATTTACTTACAGGTTTCTTAGGTGCAGGAAAAACAACCTTTCTAACCAATGTTCTTAATGACTTAACAGGAAATAAAGTAGCAGTAATAATGAATGAATTTGGTAAGGTAGGGATAGATGGAACCATAATCCAAAAGGAAGGAATGGAACTTGTAGAAATAAATAGAGGCTCAATATTCTGCTCCTGTCTACAACTTAACTTTGTATCTGCTTTAACAGAGATGGCAGATAGAAACATGGAATATGTTTTCGTTGAAAGCTCAGGACTTGCGGATCCATCAAATATAGGAGAATTTTTAGAAGCTGTAGAAATGGTAAAAGGTAAGGTATATAACTACAGTGGGGCAATTTGTATAGTAGATGGAGTTAACTTTTTAGAACAGGTAAAAGATATAGAAACAGTTGAAAGACAACTCAAATTTTGTCATTTAGTAATTTTATCTAAAGTAGATTTAATAGATGATAATAAATTAAGCGAGGTTAAGGCAAAAATTAGAGAAATAAATGATAAAGCAGACATTGTTGAATCTGTAAATGGAAAAATAGATTATAATTTCTTAGAAAGAGACCTTATGGAAAAACAGTGGATAAAATCAGAGGATACTACTAATACTCCTGAAAACAAGCCAAAGACATTAACCCTAACTTATGATGGAGATTTGACTAAAGAAAGGCTTTCTCAGTTTTTAGATATTATAAAAAAGGATAGTTATAGAATAAAAGGATTCTTTAAATTAGAAGATGGATGGAATCAAGTAGATGTTGTTAATAAGATAATTGACTATAAACCAACTGATAAAGGAGAAAATGTATCTGAATTGGTAATAATATCTAAAATAGGACCTCAGATAATTAGACCTATATTTAATGCTTGGGAGGAAGTAGTAGGTAAAGAGATGAAATTAAGATAAAGGGTTTTATAGAAAGGATGTAAATATGTATAAACTAAC
>DAIMMR010000502.1:0-2662 GCA_036720575.1 Clostridium sp. | reverse complement strand
TAGTAGTATAGTTGCTATCTTCTTTTTAAAACTCTTTTCTAAGTTAAGTACGAGCCTATCATATAGTTTACTGAAATTCTTTTTTATTTTTTCTCTCTTATCATCTGCCTTTCGCTCTAATATTGAAAAGACTTATTTTGTTTTTGCGAGTTATCAAGTATTTCTTGACTACTGGCTGTATCATCTACAGGTATCATGTTAGCAGGTAGATATACTTGGCCATTCATAATAGCATAATTTCCATTTACTACTACATCACCGCCATTTACTTCATCTTGTCCCCTCACCTTTCTCTTTTCATTTATGGTCATATATCCATTATTTAACTTTTCATTTATCTCTTTTATATCCTCTTGCAAAACCGGAATTTCAGAATAGTCTATGTCTATAAATTCTCCATCTTCTAATCCTAAAAACGGTGTTAATTGTCCTGCTAGGCTCTGCATTAAAGGTATAACGGTTTTGGTATATAGCCCCTTCTCTGCTTCACTCTTATTGTTATAGGTGGCATTATCATTAAACCCTATTATAATAGGGTCTACTCCCATACCGGCACATATATCTTTTACAGTGTTGCTCTTTCCGTTTACCCAGTCCATGTCCTTGGGATTTACACCAGTTTGAAGCACATTTGTGCTACTTCCTTCTACAAGCATCCACTTGCCTACATTCCTACTTCCGGAATACTTTGAGTTTAAGTCTGCTTCTGCTCTCTCTCTTGCACCTTGGTTGGGGAATTCTCCTACGGTTATTACACCGCTTACTTGACCACCATTTTGCATTAAAGAAACATTCCAATCTAGCATAGCATTTAATAGATCTGCATTTTTTAATATAGGTTTTAAAGGTGACATTCCACGTCCTAATCCGTCATACTCATCCAGCGGATTAAAATGTTTCCACAACGTAAAATCTTCTGGTCTAAAATCTTGTGGATTCTGTCCTTCATATCTTACATCTGTATAAGGCATATCTACTTTTCCAGTTAGTCCTATGCTCATTTTATCTGGTCTATATGTATATAATTCTTTTACTAATTTACCGTTTCTAACTGCTATACGAACCATTGGAGCGTCCCCACCTAAATAGTAGAATGTAATAGCTCTCCTAATGAATTCAGTCCTACTATATAAAGGGTTTGGCTTATCTAGTATGGATTGTGCTGGATGATTAAGAATAGGCACTTTTTTACCATCTTTATCCTTTTTACATACATTCCAGTTTAATTGTATAGCTGCCTGTACTATTTCTGTTAAACATCTAAATATAATCCAGTTCTCTGAATATCCTTCTTTAGCTATAATCCTATACTTAGCATCACTATACTGCGGTGTATTCTTACCATGTAAGTTTACTATATGTGGATATAAACCACCACTTGAATTATTACTTGTTTGTTTTCTCTCGAATATGTTTGGTATCTTCAATTTATTCACCTGCCTTAGGGATTAAAACATAATCTGTTATGTAAATATCTTTTATGTCTTCAATATATCGTTTAATATCTTTATCAGTTTTTATACTTGTAAATGTAATCTGTAAATCCTTAATTTCAGAGATATAATATTCTTCTTCGCCTATTTTGAATATTGTTCTTTCTCTTGCTAATTGGCATAAATGGCTGTTCCATTCGTATTTATCGTATAAATTTGCTAATATATCAAAACTTGTTGGAGTACTCTCAATATCTTCAATATACGTATTTATTCACCTGCCTTTTATTTTCTTTCTGTAAAGGTACAAGATTTTTCTATACTGTTATAAATGCAATCATAATAAGGAATATTCTCGTTCTCTTTTAAATCTCTAAAATGTTTGCATAAACACATATACATTGTAATTCCTTCTCTAAAACGGTAAATTTCTAAAGGAATAATATTCTTAAATACATTTAATACCGCTTCTGAATTATTTTCTATTAAGTCATTTGATACTTCCATAAATCCTTTTTGGTCCATTTCAATATAAGGTTCTATCTTCTTATCTATTTCTGGTACTGTTAGCATTATTGTCTCACTTCCTATGTGAAAGTTTGGGGCAATATAAAAAGCCCCTATATTAAGTATAAGAGCTTTTACATATATTTGCTTATATGGTATTTAATTATAGTATGCATTGTGTAATTACGTTAAAACTACATTATATTTTTTATATATAGTTCGTCATACTTTGAAAATTTTGATTCCATTATCCAAAGAAACTCTTTAAGTAATTCCTTTTGGTTAACATCTTTTGATTTTTTTATATCCTTCAAAGTTAAGCTTATAGTTTCTCTAATACTTTTTCTTTCAGTAATAAATTGATTTATCTTCTTGTAAACCTCAACACACTTAGCATTTGTATTAAATTCTTCTATTAGTTCCGTTCCTTCGATAAATACACCATGTTTGATATGAACATATAACTTATTGCCTTTAATTAACATTCTATTACTTTTACTGTTTGCAATAACAAAAGTATCATCATTTGAATTATGAAGTATAATTTTCACTATCAACTTATTGCTCCTTAATTTAAATTATTTTCTCATGTTTTAAATATGCTCTTTCTACTTCATGCTTAAATTTCTTTATAATATTTGTTCTTTCTCTAAGTTCTTCTTTAGTTACTTCTTTATCATTAAGCATCTTTTCATCTATTTCAGATAATCTCTTAAATTCTT
>DAIMMR010000501.1:0-2665 GCA_036720575.1 Clostridium sp. | reverse complement strand
AATAATATTTCCTTTTTCTTGTATTTAATTTTTTAATTATGCTCATGTCTAAATTGATTAAAACTTTTATTTTATGTATTAATAATAACTATAAATTGCACTGTTCCTATATGTCCATGCAAGACTAAATATATTACTGTCCTGTTGTGGGACACCCTTTCCAATATTAAAACTTCCTATTTTTTCAAAATTCACATTAGGTAATTCTAAATTAATATTAAATATTTCTGATAATTCTGTTAACTTTATATCTGTAGATATTAAATTCCAATCATCCATATAAATTTTTGATTTCAAATTATATTTGCCCTGGATATTTTTAAAATAATCTACATCATGCTTTTTTAATATTTTTATTAATTCTGGATATTGTAATATATCTCCTATGTACTTTTCTGCTAGTTCATTATCAAAATTATAATGCAAAAATGTTGAATCTACACATAGCAATATCTCTTGTTGCTCCTCTGTAAATGTGTTTATGTCTATATCCAATATCGACAATACCATCAGTAAGGTACTTCCACCATACTTTTTTGTATAGTTCCATCTATGTATATTAAAGTATCTATTTAGATTGATGCAGTTCTCATTTTCGTTATCGACTACATGATTTGAAAAACATTTTCCTTTTAGGATGTCCATGTCAATCCCAATACAATTCTTTTCATTGATTACATTTATTTCCTTGTAAATATTACTAAAATCATAAAAATATTTTACATTCCAATCTCTATATTTTGTTAAAAAATAACAACTTAATAAACTGTCCAGATCATCTGACAAGCATAAGCAATATTCTCCTTTTGTATTTACCCATGAGGGTAATTTATTATTTATATCTGTATTCAATTAATTCGTGTTTCTGTCCGTAAAGTAACAATTATTATGTATTATTTATAATTCTTTTTTAATATATTATGTTAATACAAGCATTTATCCCCCATTCTCTTGTGTTAGATTTTTACATCTATAACACTTCCACCTCCTGCAATTATATTTTTTATTTCCTCTAAAATCTCTCATTTTTTCTCTCCTCTAATCTCAATTAAATTTATTAAGATAGGGGGAATTTCCCCCTATGATTATGCTATTGTAAATGTTGCAAGTGCTTTAGAATTTAATACTTTTATAGTTGCTTCTGCTAATACCTGACCTTTTACATTATCGCCAGTTTTTGCAAGAACCTCGCTAAATGGAGTCCTTAAGAATCCTAATCTTACATAGTTTGGATCAAATACTATTAAAGTGGATTCTGGTATATGTCTATCTAACATTAGAGAAACATTTCCATAATTAGTGTTGATTGAATTAGCAACTAAACCAAATTCTCCCTGTGGTGCATTGTAATTATATTGTGTTTGATAGAATCCATCTATTACTTCTTTTAAATCTGCATTTGCAAGACAAACATATCCATTAGAACCCAATCCATTGTCCCAAAGTTTCTTTACAGTAGCCTTGAATTCATCTTCTGTAAGAGATGCATTAGTTATTTTATTTCCTGCATCTACAAAATTAAAGATTCCATCCATACGTCTTTTAAATGGAGTTGCAGAACCATCATTTTTCACACCATTTGTTAGTGCTTTTTCTAGGTTTACTTTCAATTCAACTAATCTGTCTGCCATTTCTGAAGTATACATATCTGCAATACCTGTTACAGAACTTGCCTGTGCAGTTCCACTTACACTTACTGCCTTTTTAAATATTTCACAGTAGTTATTTTTTGGTAGTCTAGTTGATGCCTGAAATTCTGTAGTTTCAGATCCCTCAACTTGTGAAATATCCTCTGTAGTATCAAGAGTCTTTTCTCTGAAGTAAACTAAAGGTGCAGTTTCCTTGTCTGTTTGTCCTCTACCCATCAATAAAGTTGTAAGAGGAGTGTCAAGTGGTTGAGCAACCCCCATTTCTGCCATAAGGTCTATATTCTCCATTGATAAAAAATCTTTTGTTTGTATCATATAATCATTTCCTTTCAAATTTTAATTTTTAGTTTTATTTATTAAAAAAAGTAATAGGATATTTTCCTACTACTAATTGATAATCTATTTATTTTTCAAATTATTTTATTTAAATAACTTAGACATTTTGGATTTTAACATTCCTGCTACATCACCTTTTTTTTGTGCATTTTCATATTCTGTATTTGTTTGTGTATGCTCAGTAGGTTTATATCCATTATCTATATCAGTTTTTTTCTTTATGTCTAGTAATTTATTAATTTTTTTACTTGCTGTATCTATGTCGGTACTATCTGCTACAAGATCGAACATATCTTCAGACAATCCATTCTTCAACATTTCTACTTTAATAGAATTCTCCAAGTTAGATTTAGTCAAACTTTCAATCTGTTCTTTTTGCTTGTCTGCATCTGCTAACTTAGTATTGCTATCATTCAACTTTGCAGTAAAATCCTCTATTTTAGTATCATAATCCTGTAATATTTTTGTTACTTCTTCTTTTGTATAACTGTCTTTATCTAATTTCATATAAATATCCCTCCAAAAATTCATCAATTTTATTTATTTTATTTTTACTCAGATACCTTCCATGTATAAAATGGCTCATATCAGTTCCAGTTAATCCTACTTGTTTTGCAACCCATGTATAAGTAATTCCTTTATAAGTTTTTAGGTACTTTATTCGCTTTATAATTACATCT
>DAIMMR010000500.1:0-2672 GCA_036720575.1 Clostridium sp. | reverse complement strand
ACAGACTGCCATTGAAAGATTCCGGGCTTGTTCGGATTAAACTTGTAATTTGCCTGATACATTAAATTTCTATGTAAAAACAAGTTTAGACTGGGATAGAATAAAGTTGCAAAGTGGATTATTTATAGTTCAATACCCTAAAAATAACAAATTAGTAGCTCCAATTTCACCTAAAGATACTGGTGAAGAAGAACTAAACCCCACTTATTCAAGTGTAATCAACACTAGTGATTTAGTATCTAAAATCATTCCAGAACTTATAATCAAAATAACCGATAAAAAAAAGATATTAACAGAACTTGATAATTTAGGAATAAATAGACAATCATTATTTGGAGATATTGATAGCATCGCAACAGTAATAAGAAAAAAATATTTTGAGTGTTGAGATGATCAATCATGGTTGATTTAATCATTATAATAATCCTAATTATTTTAGCAATTTCATTTATGCTCAAAAAAACATGAAGCAGGCGAAAATTTGGTCATTAAGCCGATTTGTTTCTTTGCTTCTTCATTTTTCCAGTACATTGGTGGCTGCATGATGCAATTTTTAAATTTACCGGCAGCAACCTTATCACCGGAATTATTTGGCCGTTTGTTGGTTCGAATGTTCTCATCTAAAATCATTGGTTAATAACAATTTAATCAGCTTAAATGAATAATGGTATAATGTAATTACCGATTCTAGAAACCATATTTTCGTTGTAAGATGAGACAGTTCAATAACACATGCTGTTAGCATTTGTCAAATGTATAAATTGATTAATTTGGACGAACAATCCAAGTGTAATTAAAGCTAATCTCATTAGCAATATACCTCCTTGATAATACTCAAGCAAATTGCTTAGAATACTTTCAGTAATATTATAATAAGTCACAACAACATGCAGTATATCGATATGGAGATTACTACAGGAAAGTTAGGCAGGCATAAGTCAATTAGGCAATGTGATGAAGAAAGCCAAAGACTTATGTCTGATTTTCTATTTTATAGGAGATACTAAATGAATAATAATATTAATAAACCCAATAACTTTGATATTAAAAACTATATTTCAAAGTCCTATCTTCACTTCGATTTTCCGTTGACAACAGCTGAAGCAACTAATTTCCTATCATCAATCAGTACAGATGTTTTATGTAAACATAGATATTTACCTTTTATAACCTACTCTATAGTTTTTAAAAAATATTTACCTAAAGAAAAAGATGTTAAACCCAAAAGAAGAAAAATATCATTATCAAGTCATCATGATGCTTTAATTTATAAATATTATTCTGAAATTCTTGGATATAATTATGAGAAATATGTCAAAAATAATAATTTCCAATTGGTAGCTACAGCTTATAGAAAAAATATCGGTATGGACAGTATCAAAGCCGCTAGAGAAGTATTTAATTTTATAGACCAAACAAATGAATCTTGGATTATAAAGGGAGACTTTCATCATTTTTTCGATACTTTAAACCATAAAATCCTTATCAAAAATATAAAAGAAGTTCTAAATGTCACTGTTATTCCTAATGATTGGAAAAAAATGCTTACTTCTTTATTAAAATTCAAATCTATTTCCAGGGAAAAATTAAAATCTCAATTAAGTATGGTAGGTATAAATTCACCTTTTAAAAGGAATAATCAACGTGCATATATAAAAAATATTAGAATGCTTGGCGAGTTAATTAAAAACAATCAATTAATATTCTCAAATAAAAATAATGTTGGAATTCCTCAAGGAACAGCAATTAGTGCAACATTAGCTAATGTATATATGATCAACTTTGATAAACAAATAAATAAAATAACAAAACATTTCAATGGAATATATAGACGATATTCAGATGACTTTATCATAGTTATACCAACAACTACGCCACTATATAAAATTATTAGCTTTAAAAGATACATAGTCAAAAGGAGCCAAAATATAAATTTAACCATTGAACCTCATAAAACCAAAATTTTTAAATTTGAATCTGCAAAATCATCTATAACTAAATTAAGTTATCCAAATAAAAAGTTAAAGAATAATAAATCTAATAAAATCTCTTCTACTCCCTCTTCGTTAGATTATCTGGGTTTTATGTTTGACGGAATTTCAGTATCATTACGGCCAAAAAGTATTTATAAATACTCTTACAAAAGTAAAAGAGCTCTTAAAAGATTAATTATGCTAGAAAATGATAATCACATTTCCAGCCTTGGAAATGATGAAATCCAAGCAAAGATTCAGAACTATTATGTGAAGAAATATCCCAACGGACATGAACCTGCAACATGGAGAATAGCAAATAATTATGAACGTAAAAATTATGTAGATAGAATAATTGCTGCAAAAAGCAGAAAAATTAATGATATATTGAGTTTCCACAAAAATGTTACCCAAAGATACTTATGCTTTAATCCTAGAGGAAAAAATATATCCATGATGAACTATGCTATACGTGCGCAAAAAGAATTTAATAAATCACAACATTCATACAATGTTGTAATTTTAAAACAGGTTAAAAGACAAATAAAAAGAAACCAGATTGCATTAGGAAAAAACAGAAAAAACAGATAAAATCATTAAACAATATAATTGGATAATAAACTGATTTTAAATGGTTAGAATACTTTTTTGATCAAGCTAAATTAGCTTGCGCCGTTTGCGTAAAACTCCGCCTGAAAG
>DAIMMR010000499.1:0-2674 GCA_036720575.1 Clostridium sp. | reverse complement strand
ACAGCATCACATTTTTGAATAAGTTCTTCAAGTTTCTGATCATTTGCCAGATCAACAGTCATTGCTTCTTCAAGTTTTGAACTCATAATATTTTGGAGTTCCCTTCTGCATGCAAGAGTAACTAGTCCTGCCCCACCTTTAACCGCAGATTGGGTACTTATATATGCTGCTCCAGAAAATCCAACTGATCCTGCAATAATTACTACTCTGCCAAAATCTCCTTTGTGAGAATATTTATTTCTTATTTTTAATGTGTTTTTTGCTATTGTATCAGTTATAATAAAATCTCTAATATTAAATTTATTAATTGCAATGCTTGGAATTCCTATATCTTCAATAATTATACTTCCAGTAAATTCATCAGCCTCATAATTTAAAAATCCCTTCTTATATAATTGAAAGGATACGGTTTTATTTGCCTTAATGGAATTTTTTAATACTTTACCTGTATCACCACTAAGTCCTGAGGGAATATCTATAGATAACACGTACTTACTGTTTTCATTTATAAGACTTATAATGTCACCATATATTCCCTCTACATCTCTTGAAAGCCCAGTTCCAAAAATAGCATCAATAGTCATATCACTGAAATATATAGCTGATTTAACCTTTTCTATTTGTTGACTGTTATCTATTATATCTACTTTAACTCCTAAATTTTTTAATATATCATAATTAATCCTGCAATCATTGCTCATATTTTTTTCATTTCCAATTAGAAATACATTTATACATTTTCCTAAATTATATAAATGCCTGGCAACAGCAAATCCATCGCCTCCATTGTTTCCCTTGGTACAAATTATGCAAAAAGAACTGTATTTTTTAGTATCAATATTTTTTACTACCTTTAGCGCTGCGTTTTCCATAAGAACTATACCTGGTATTTTAAGTTCGTTTATACAATAACTATCTATGTTTCTCATTGTTTCAACATTGGCAACCTTCAATATCATCAACCTCCATAACTGCAAATGCTATTGCATTATTAATCTCATGAGATATGCTCAAGTGAATTATATAATTTCCATATTTCTTTGCGAATAATTCAGCCTTTCCTTTTAAAATTACAGTAGGCTTGCCTAAATTTGTTCTATGTACACATATATCCCTAAAATCAAATCCTCTAAATCCAGTACCAAAAGCTTTAGATACAGCTTCTTTAGCTGCAAAGCTTCCAGCTATAGACTCCGGTTTATTGTTATTTCTATTAAAATATTCAATTTCAGTTTTTTCAAATAGTCTATCTATAAAATTTGTATGTTTTTTTAAAGCATTTTTTATCCTGGATATTTCAACTATATCCACTCCAACACCTAAAATCAACAACACTACCTCCAATACTCATATTGTTATTCAAGTATAATTATACACTATAAAAATTAAGAATATAGAATAAATAATAGGAATAGCTGCAAATTCTATTATCTGTTCTATATTCTTCAATATTTTTAATAAGCCATAGTTTTTATTTGTTTATCAAAGTCCATAGCATAATCATCAACATAATCACCAATTATATCTACAAGATGAATTGGTGAAACTTCCTTCGTGTACAATAACCGCAATAAATTATGTACCTTGTATCTATCAGGGCTTATATTTTTTACACAATCTCTACATATATCAACTAATTTTTCATTGAATATATCCTGTCTTTCTATTTCTATTCCATATGACTGTATCTGTACTATATCCCATCTACATATAATATCTAAATTATTTTTAATTAATCTATAAAAATAATTACTCTTTTTACTGTCACCCAATTTTGTTTTCATAAGATTCTCAATTACCATACATTTCTCCCCCAAACTATATTGTTTTTATAATTGATTTACAGAAATTATATTATCACACATCACAAAAAAATTATGTCACTTTGTGATAAAGTTAAATTATTAATTATCTCTTTTATATGACAACATAATTAGATAACTTCACCATAAACATTCTATTCATTATAATTTGACAATCTTATTCTATTGAATTGCACCATATCAGTAAATCATTTACAAACAATTATAAATTTGGAATCTAGTTTTTAGATGAGTAATCGATTCACACCAAATCACAGATTTGGGTTCTCTGCTTATCTCATTTTATAAGTTATTATTGGGTCTTTTCCAGCTTTAACGTAAGAGTTTAAATTACATTTAAAATTGATATTACAAATAATATCCGTGTTTGTTATAATTACAGGAGTTATAAGCGAATATCCTTTACTTTGTATGAATGTTTTATCTATTTTTATGATTATATCACCGGCTTTAATTTTAGAACCTTCTGATACTACTCTTTTAAACCCTTTTCCTTGCAAATCTATAGTATCTATACCTATATGAACTAAAACTTCCAAGCCATTATCCAGAATAATTCCAAAAGCATGATTTGTATTAAATATAAATGATACTACTCCATCAGCTGGGGATAGTATGCTGTCCCCTATAGGCTCAATAGCCACTCCATCTCCTGCAATTCTATTTGAAAATATCTGATCAGGTACTTTTGACAAACTCACAACCTTTCCATCAGCTGGAGAAAGTATCTGAAATTCCTTTTTTAAGAAATCAAACATTTTTACCTCCCATAATTACAAAATACTCAAGCATCAAGAGTATATATTGCTAAAATTTGTTTGTCAACACTTAATCTAAATTTTAACTATTTT
>DAIMMR010000035.1:0-18327 GCA_036720575.1 Clostridium sp. | reverse complement strand
CTGACTCACCTTTAGTGGCTTCTAAATTTTCTTCATCTAATATATTGCCTTTATAGCCATCAATTACAAATGACACGTGTATGTTTTTACTAGGTGCAGGTTTAGCAATAACTGCTATAGTACAAGCTACTGTTTTATTTCCGTCTTCCGTAGTTGCAGTTATTGTTGCTGTCCCTGCCTTTACTGCTGTTACTTTTCCATCTCCATCTACTGCTGCTATAGTTTTATCACTGCTTGACCAATCTACTTTTTTATTTGTTGCATTATCTGGTGCTACAGCTGCTGTAAGCTGAAGTGTATCTCCTTCTGTCACACTTGCGCTTGCCTTGTCAAGGCTCACCCCTGTTACGCTTACTGTCTGAGGTGCTGGTTGTTTTGAATTTACTGTAACTGTACACTGTGCCTTTGCATCTTTGTTATCTTCAGATACTGCTGTTATTGTTGCTGTCCCTGCCTTTACTGCTGTTATCTTTCCACTTCCATCTACTGCTGCTACTTTCGGGTCACTGCTTGACCAATCTATCTTTGTGTTAGCTGCATCTTTTGGTGCTACAGCTGCTGTAAGCTGCAGTGTATCTCCTTCTGTTACACTTGCACTTGTCTTGTCAAGGCTTATTCCTGTTACCTTTACTTCCTGTGATGGTGACACTTTTGCTTCTGCTGCAGTCAACTTATCTACTGTCTCCTGTTTCATAGATGATTTTTGTGCATCACTTAAGGCGTCATACAATTTCTCTGCTGCATCAACCTTATCTTTATCAGCTGAAGTAAGCTTATCTACATCTGGCAGTTGAGCTATTGCATTATTTACAAGCACTGTGGAATTCTTTACATCCGTACAGTCAAATATTGAGTTTCTTCCTTCATATGCTCTTACAAGAGAATCTAATCCTCTGCACATTTGTGTTGGCTCATAAGATGATTTATTAAAAGTTGTGGTACCATCTTTAATATTATAAAACTCTAATGCACCGTCTAGAATACTGTTCCCATTTTTTATATATTTACTGTCAAATATATTACTTTTCGCCATTCCAAGAGTCATATACACCTGGGCATTAGTCCATGAGTTATTATAAGAATCTGCAAAACCTCCATAAAAGGAACCCTTATAGGTTTGTGCATTTGAAAATTGAGCAAATACTTGATCCATAGCTTTCGTTACATCACTATATCCTTCTTTTCCATAATAACTTGCTATTGGTTGAAAAGTCATAGTCCACATATCAGAAGCAGCATTGGAAAGTACCTCAGAACCATCTGCACCTTTATTCCCTAATGCACTTTTTACCCATCCATGAATTAATGACTCTCTATCAATTCTAGTTCCATTGCTTGGTATAGCATAATTATAAGAATTTAATCCCAGTAGAGCATATTGACTAGAAAAAGTTTCATTTGATGTTGAAAGATAATCCTCGTTTGAAATAATATCTATTAAGTCATAAGCTTCTATATCTCTTGGATCATATCCTATGGCAGTAATAGCTAAAACCAGCTTATCCCATTCTGTCATCTTTACATCTCTAGGGGTTATTCCTGCTTCCTTCATTTTCTTTAAACCATCTTGCACACTTTTAAACCAGTCATCATAAAATCCTGCTCTTACACCACTATATCCAGAACGAGCAGAAGAAAATACTTGCCATACATCACTTAATTCAACAGAACCTTCTGTAGTACCATCTTTTCCATTGGTACTTGTTTTATCTCCACTCCATGTAAATTCTGGTACAGCACCCTGTCCAACTCCTAACTTACTATAAAGTATATCTTCTGCTTTTTTTGCATCTTCTACCTGCTCTTTTTGTTTATCTTCAGAAACTGTTGTAATTCCATTACTATTAAAATTTGGAGTATTGAATGTAACCTTAGCTATTTTAAATTTATATTTTTTATTATCATCATAGGTAATTTTAAGATGACTTTTTAGTACATCTGAAGTTAAATCCACTGTATTCCCATTAACAGGAACATACTTCATTGTTACATTGTTTCCTGTAAAACCTGGAAAATTTATTTTTCCATCTAAAGTTACTTTTACATTATCTGAAGCAATACTATCTTGATCTGAGCATGTAAGAGAAGTTGTATAATCAGCTGTTAAATCTACTGTTCCATCTGAATTTACATTTTTATCTTTTATGTTGATATTTACATCTACAGTCATATCTGCAGGCATTGTGATTGGCTCTGGAAGTGTCTGATTTGGTTTCAAGTATGGATAACCATCATTTGTATCTGATTTTATATCCCATATCTTATCAAAATCCCATCCAATATATGTAGTCTGCTGTTTCATTTCATCTGTAGACTTTGCAACCCCTCCCAAAGTATCCTTTGTGGCTTTAACAATATCTTTGTCATAGTAACAGCTTGGGTAATATGCTGACAATCTATTTGCAATTCCACATACCTTCTTAGCTACCATTTTTCCAGCTACATAACAATTTCTAACTGCTTCATAGTCTTTCATATATGATGATAATACTGAATAAGCTATTCCAGCTACATATTGCTTATTTGTATTATCAGCTTCAATTTCAAGTCTGCTGTAACACTTTTCCACAATACAATTAGTATCGTTCCTCGTTACATCTGATACAATTCCTCCAATAAAAAAACTTGATTCATTCTTGTCAGTAGTAATGATTCCATCAACACTACATAAACTTATTGTACCAGCACTTTGATTAGCAATAGAACCGTACTCATAACTTCCAGAATCATATAAGCCAGTAACATTGGATACATTCATACTCATATGTAAGTTTGTTATAACTCCATAATTACCTAATTCACAAACAAATCCTGTTAATGGATCGTTATAGTTTTTAATACTGTGACCCTGTCCATTAAAATAGCCTTGAAAAGTTCCTGTAGTAGGAGTCAATGGTGCATTAATTGTGATATTCGAAGCTAAAACAACTTTTTTATTCCCATAATCTATTCCATTATTTAGATCTGTCCTGAATTTATTAATATCATCGATTGAATTAATAACATATTCACCATTTACATCAGTAGTAAGTGAAGGATTTATCCCTTCTGCTTTTACTGATAAAGAAGAAAAGCTAGTGAATAAAAAGCAGATTATAGCTAATATACTTAAGAATTTTCTTGTAGTACTTTTCTTTTTTATCATTTAATTTCTCCTCCATTCTATAGCTATACATATAGGAGACTACACAAAATGTAATCTCCTTTTAAATTTCTATATTTTACTGTTGTTGTGCAATTGCATTATTTAGATTGGTTACTGCATTGTTAACATCTGTTTGGCTGATTGTCAAATTTTTAAGATCATTCTGTGCTGTATTATATGCATAATTACTATCATCTAACCCAAGGTCAGTAGCTATTGCTAATTTAGTAATTAAAGCTGTTTTATCTGCTCTTGTAAAGAATGCTGCTGTTGAATTTGTATTCCAATTATAATATCCATTAGTAACTGTTCCATCTGGCATCCATCCAGTATTTCCCAAATCGCATCCGCAAGCCATTGAAAATTCCCAGCGAATTACAGCTCCATCTGGCAAACTTGATACTGGTGTAGATGCAGTATAATAATTATAGCTTGAATCATGATCTGTATTATTTACTGTAAACATCCAACCCGAAATTCCATTGTATTCTTTTTCTCTCAACCAATTTGGATCAGAAACAATTTGTTGTTTATATGCTTTAGTTGTATCAGTAACTATTGCTGGTAGATTATTTTTGAATTGATAATTATCATAGGAAAAGCTTGTATCAGTATCCTTAAAAGCCTTTATATAAGATCCGTCAGTGTTTGCATCAACATTAGCAGTACCAACAGCATCCTTTGTAGCATCACAAATCGTTTCTGTATCATTAACAGTAACTTTTACTGGCTGTAAAATAGGATCTCGTACCATTACATTTTTCTCAACATCCACATAGACAATTTTTGATGTAGCTGAAGCGGCTTGTACACTATTAAAAGCAGATGGTGCAGCTACAGCTCCCAAAGTTAGTGTTGTTATACATAGTGTCGCAAATAATTTGTTTTTTAATCTTCTAATCATTTTATACACTCCTTCAAATTTTTATTTTTTTAATAGTTGCTTGTCCAAATTTAAAAGACAATGATAAAACTTTTACACTTTTATCTGATGGCTACCTACTGTAACACTCCCACTTCTATCAAAGTGGGAGATAACAGTAGCTACGCCCCTAGATAATTCATCTAAACTTAGTGGGAGAAGCAAACTCCCACTAAGTAAGATTCATTGATATCAATCACCTCCTGGAAGTTTAAATATAATGACAATCATATTTTTAACCTTTATGAAAAATAAACCAGGTGGTAATTCAGGTGAGATTAGATTAACGTAACTAAATATATATTTGTGTAAATAAAAGATAAAAAGAGACCCTCTTTCTTTCGAAGGTCTCCAGTATACGACATGAATTTATAAATATTTAATGTAAACAGATGTTACTGGCATTGAATACTTACCTTTCCCACCGAAAGAACCATATATGTTTGTAACAGGCAGGTCTACTGGCTTGGTATCATCTTACTTTTCACACCTTCCCAAAGATTATATCTTCAGTGGCATTCTGTGAATTTCATCTTCCTTACAGCAGCGGGGGCTGCAGTGGTTTTTCACCACTTTCCCTATTAATTCCCAAAAAAAGAAACCTATTCAAAATTATCATTTATTTTACAATTGTCATTACCTTTACGATACACCAACTTCAGTTATTTGTCAATAATTTATAAAAACTTTATTAAATTATTGTAAATTTCAATAATACAACACAATTTTCTATAAACAGAGTTCTTGGCATCGAATAAATTTTACTGCTAAAGTTTGTCCTAAATACTGTTAAAATGTCTATTACTTATTTAACTCAGCGTTAGTTTTGGGGTTTATATTAATTTCTCCAAAAGTATCCTCATACTTTTCTATTGATTTCGTCAGCATCATACAAACACTTTTTGCCTGCTGCGGACTCATAAATATTTTCACGCTATCTTTTACATCTTTTTTATACACCTTCATAAAATCTAACTGAAAATCATATACACTTCCAGAAAGCTCTAATCTATTTGAATATAATTCCTTTTCTTCTTTTAATTTTACATTTTCATCCATAGGATTCACCCTTACCTTTCATATTTTTTATTCAACTTATTTTTACAATTCACTCTATCTAATCACCTTCTTTTTTATACTCGCCTGTCTAATCCGCTGCATTTAGTTCTTTTATTTATGACAGAGGGGTTATTCTAAATAAGGACAAATCTGATGACTTACTTGATTGTCCATAAATTCCTGCAAATAAAAAGAGACCCTCTCCCTTCGAAGGTCTCCATATATATCATAATTTCCCATAATAGTTAATAACTAAAAAGCATCTCTGTTCTCTCATGTTAATATAACCGTTTACTTTTTCAATAAACATAGCATTATCTTCCCCTCCGAAAGTATCACCGACATATCAGGCAGGTTTCCTGGCTCAGATTCATTTTACTTCCCTGTCTTCCCAGATATAAGAATCCAGTGACATAACTAGGGTTTCATCCTCCATACAGTAACGGTGGGCTGCAGTGTTTCTTACACTTTCCCTTTTAACTATCACATTTGACAGCACCTAATACTAAATATTAAATTTTTATTATCTTTACATTAATGTTAGTACATAACTTTTCCAAAGTCAACATAATATTCCTGAAAAATTATTAAAGATAGCCACTTTATTCCACCATCCTTTAATATATTTTTAAATTTACATACCTAATTCAGCAGCTATCTATTAAATTCTAGAAACACCATACCACTATCCTTTTTGCTAAAAATATTTTTTCAAATCTTCCAGACTTTCTATATCAAATATATCTATAGCAATAGCCTCCAGTTTATCATTAGAAAGTTTTGTTATCTTATCAACATATTCTTCCGGCAATTTACCAAATTTCTTAACCAACTGTTTACTTTTAGTGGTCTTCATAGCCTTCAATATCTCCCTCAACTTCTAAATATACCTGAGTAATCTTTTGTTTTGTTTCTTCGTCAGCATTCCACATACCTCTTTGAATGGCTTCTAATAATCTTTCTGTAATGTTTTGAAGAGCCCAAGGATTTACCTCTTTCGCCCATTCAGTAAACTGCTTATCTAAAACAAACTTTTTAGTTAAATCCTTATACATCCATTCATCCATTGCATCTGATGTTGCATCCCAACCAAATGCATAATTAACAGTTTGTGAAATGTCTCCTGCTCCCTTGTAGCCATGTTTTTTCATGCTTTCTATCCATTGAGGATTGAGTATCCGTGCTCGAAACTCATGCCGTGTTTCTTCTGTTACAGTTCTCGTTTTAATCCTTTCTGGTTCAGAACTATCACCTATAAATGCTTTAGGAGCTTTTCCCTTATATGTTTTTACTGCAGCAATCATACCTCCATGGAAAGAATAAAAATCATCACTATCTAACATTCCCCTTTCTCTATTATCAATATTTTTTACAGCAGCATCTAAAACAGATAATCTCCTTTTAAATATTTCTGGAGATGTCTTTCCATAATTTTTTGCACCATATACATAACCACCCCAGGAAATAAAAGTATCCGCTAAATCTTTTAAATCGCTCCATTTTTGAGAGTTTATAAGATTATTAACACCTGCACCATAGGTACCTGGTTTACATCCAAAAATACGATAACATGCTTCTTCCTTTGCATCATTAATCTTTTTTCCATGTGATACAAGCTCCTCTATTTCCTTCTTAACGTGTTTTTCAATGTAATTACACTCTAAAGGTTCATCTAAAAATGCCGTCATCTGTACTGCTTCATCTAATAATTTTATAATATTGGGGAAACTATCTCTAAGGAAACCACTTATTCTTATGGTTACATCTATTCTTGGCCTTTGAAGCTCCTCTAATGTGATTAATTCTAATCCCTTTATATATCCATTTTCTTTATTCCATATTGGCTTCACACCCATTAGATATAAAATTTCTGCTAAATCATCACCTTTTGTCCTCATAGTACCTGTCCCAAACATAACTATTCCTACATTTTTTGGATAACAATTTTCTTCTTTTAAATATCTTTCCAATAAATTATTGGCTAATTTTACTCCTACATCCCAAGCTGCTAAAGTTGGAATAGTTTGGGGATCAACTGAATAAAAATTTCTACCTGTTGGCAAAATGTGAGCCATTCCCCTTGTTGGGGCACCAGAAGGTCCTGGAGGAACAAACTTACCCTCTAACGCATTTACTGCATTTAAAACTTCTTCTTCTGTTTTCATTATGTTAGGTACTAAAACATCTCCTATAAACATAAGAACTTTTTCTATATCTTCATCTCTTTCTCCTAATAAGCTTTTACATATTTCTGGTATCTTACTACACTCAAATTCGGTATCTGAAAAATCAGAAACTATGTGTAGTGATAAACGATGTATTTCATCAATAATTTGAGCATTGACTTTTCCATTATGGTTTAATTTTCCTCTATTGTCTAGTAATTGACCTAAATCATATCCCTTTATTTTGGCAATTGATTTTCTTAATGATGGAATATCTCCGTTTGGTAGTCTTGTTAGTGCTACCAAAAATTCAATCAATTCTTTTCCAGATGGAGGTTCTCCGAAAGTATGCAGTCCATCACGTATCTGAGTATCTTTTATTTCACTTAAATATCCATGTAATTTTTGCAAAAATTCATCAAAATCAGAAGGCTGCTCCTTGTCAGATATATTTAAATCAACATTAAGATTTGCTTCTTTAAATTTTTGCCAAATTATTTTTCTAAGGGATGTTAACTTACCTGGGTTCATGGTTTTTGCTTGATAATACTCTTGAAGTTGTGTTTCCAATTCAGCCATTTCATCATAAGTATTAGCATTGTGCATAACTGGAATCATATGATCAATAATACAGCAATAACTGCGTCTTTTCGCTTGAGTTCCTTCTCCTGGATTATTAATTATATATGGATAAATATTGGGGAGATCCGATATAGCTGCATCTGGATAACAATTTCTAGATAAACCAGCAGATTTCCCTGGAAGCCACTCTAATGATCCATGCATTCCTATATGCATAACAGCATCCGCTTTAAATACATTTCTTATCCATTTATAATATGCATAATAATGATGGGACATAGGTAAATCAGGATTGTGAATATCAGCAGATGAATCTTCTAAAGATCCGCGTGGAGGCTGCATTCCAATAAAAACATTTCCATTTACTATCCCTGGAATAATCAATTGATTTTCATAGTTGAACATCTCTCCTGGCGGATTTCCCCAGGACTTTACCATTTGACTTCTTATTTTTTCAGACAACCTTTCAAACCATTTATTATAATCTTTTAAAGGTACTTTACCCACTGCCCTTTCATATAATTGCTCAATACTTACACAATTTCTATCATTTGTAGCTTTAGAAATAACCTCTTCCATCAATTGCTGTCCATTCTCTGGTATTTTGTCTATTTTATACCCTCTTTTTTTCATCTCTTTTAAAATATTTATAACAGACTGTGGAGAATCTAATCCAAATGCAGTTCCTATACTATAGTTACGTGGAGGATAATTGTGGAAAATAATTGCAACCTTTTTTTGTGAATTAGATATAAGTTTAAGTTTAATCCACTTTAAACTTATACGAACTAATTTCGATATACGTTCTTTTTCAACTAAATATTTTGTAATCTTAGCTCCAGTTAAAGGATCTATAAAAAATATATCTTTAAATGCCACCGGAACACTAATTAAATTCCCATCAAATTCAGGCATAGCAATACTAATTGCAATATCTACAGGATTTAATCCCTGAAATGAATTTTCCCACTCTTCTTTTTTATTAAAAGATACTATTGCTTTTATTACTGGAACATCAAGCATATTAAATACATCCTTATTTTTTTCATCCATCATAACTGCAGAAAATGACATCATATTTATTAAAGCATGAATTATTACTTTTTTATCTTTAACAAAGAATTTTTCTACTGTCTCTTTTGCACTTAAAC
Source organism: Clostridium sp. (assembly GCA_036720575.1). Classification (GTDB taxonomy): domain Bacteria; phylum Bacillota; class Clostridia; order Clostridiales; family Clostridiaceae; genus Clostridium_B. The sequence continues at coordinate 9,303 of DAIMMR010000035.1, read as the reverse complement.
TTCCAATATCAACATCTTTTCTTGAATTACGAAATACTGCAATAGCATTAGCTCCCTGCCTCTCAATTTCTTTAATAGTTTTGTCTATATAATCAATATTATTATTTACCCAATGATTTCTATGAAACCAAATGCCAATAGTAGGCCGCCCGGGATCATATTTCTTCTGTAAATACTCTTCTAAAGTAAGTGTACCTTCAAATTCAGGATGATATATTCCCTCCCAAGGTAAATGTTTAGGTTTTGTAAACTTATAGTTACTATTAGCAAAAGTATTACTTAAGAAAAGAATCATATTATAAAAGTTATCAACACCACCATAGTTCAAATATTCAGATATAGTTTTCCATATTTCTTTTTTTAAATTAGAATATTTTCCTGCAATCTCTAATTCTGATGTACAGCAAGGTTGAATAAAAATTTTTGAACTTTTAGGTAAAATCTGTATTAACTTATCAAAATCCGGGCAACTATCTTTTCCTCCCATTAAGCATATCATTAATATATCCGCATTACTAACATATTTTTCAAAATACAACCATTCATTTTTATCTATACTATCTTCTCTACTTTTTGCCTGTATTTCAACTATTTTTCCATTGTCCTTAATAAATTTATTTAAAGCAGTGCTCAAAGCAATTAAATCACTGCCTGAAGCACTATAATATGCAATTTTGTACATGCCAATTCCTCCAAATCATATGAATTTACAATAACTGATATTCCTTATGTTTGTCCAAAATATTTTTAGTTTCAATGTCCATAATAACTTTTCCATCTTCAATGTAGACTATTCTATCGGTATATTTTAAAGCTACCTCATAATCATGAGTAATAACTGCAACTGAAGTACCGCTGCTAGTAAGTCTTCTGCATAATTGCATCAATTTTTTTATATGCAATATATCCTGACCACTGGTAGGCTCATCAAGCAAAATTATTTTAGGATTCATTGATAATATGGCAGCTTCTGCACATCTTAATCTTTGACCACCTGAAATTGTTTGTGGATGATACTCCTTTAAGTCATTTAATTCTAGAATATTTAAATACTTTTTTGTAACCTCATTAACCTTTTCTTTAGAATATTTAAGATTACTTGGACCAAAAGCAATTTCATCATAAACAGTATCACAGGTAAGCATCAATTCCGCATTTTGAAAAAGTATACCAACTGTTCCCGCCAGTTTATAAGGACTATTTTTTTTCGTATCTTTCCCATCTACAAATACACTGCCTTTACATGGTTTATACAAACCTGCCATATGATACATTAGTGTACTCTTTCCACTTCCATTATTACCTAATATACCCAATATTTCTCCCTTATATATATCTAAATTTATTCCTTTCAATATCCATTTTACAGGTTTTTTCCTTTTTTTCTTTTCATACGAAAAAAAAACATTTTTTATTTCTACAACTTTTTCCCTTTCCTTATTTACCGAACCTCTATTTATTATTTCTTTATTTTTCTCTAATAAAAATTTTAAATCTATATTAGTTTTTTGAGGTATTCTCAAACCTAATTTTTTAAAGAGTTCAAAATGCTTAGTAACTTCTTTGGTGCTGCAATCCAATTCAATCTTTCCTGCATTCATAACAATAATTCTATCAGCCCATGATATTACTTCATGCAAACGATGTTCAACTAATATAATTGTCATACCCTCATCACTTAATTTTTTTATTACTTCAAGGACTTCTTTTGCACCTTTGGGATCTAACTGACTAATTGGTTCATCAAGGACTAATATTTCAGGTTTCAAAGCTAATACAGATGCTAAAGCTACCCTCTGCTTTTGTCCTCCTGAAAGTGCATTGGTACTGCAATTAATATAATCTATCATTTCCACTTTTTCTAAGGCCCATTTAGCACGTTCCAATATTTCTGACTCTTTGAAGCACAAATTTTCTAAACCAAAAGCTACCTCATCTAAAATTCTAGTTGAAAATATCTGATCATCTGGATTTTGAAAAACTAATCCCACTTTTTGAGCTAAAAATTTAATAGGATATTCTCTGGTATTAAAACCCTTAATAAATATATTGCCATATAGCGAACCTGTTGTTTCATTAGGTATGATACCATTTAAATATTTAAGCAATGTAGACTTTCCACAACCAGTAGAACCAGTAAGAAGAACAAACTCACCCTTTTTTATATGTAAATTTACATTTTGTAAAGCCCATGCCTCTCTAGTTGAATACTTGTAAGAGACATTTTCAATTTTTATCATTTATTGCCCTCCCTCAAATCTGTTTACAGATATTTATTTGTAAACCAGTATATAAATAAAAAGCTGCTGTTAGAGTAAATTCCTACATTGTACCAATAAGTGAATAGTTTAAATATGCCTATTACTATTGTCAAAAGCACAACAATACTGCTTAACAACCAATCCCATGATTTCATTTCAATTTTTCTCAATTCTGTTCTTTCGTTATATGCACGAAAAGCTCTCGAATCTGCACTCCTAGCCATATTCATTGATTTTCTTATACAATTAGAAAACAGCGGCACTAAAGTTTGAACAATTGTTTTATAAATACCATAGATAAATATAGTACCTTTAAGATCAAAGGGTTTATATTTACGCAATTTTTGTGAATTTATAGTTACTTTCATCTCTGAAAATGTTATTGGTATGAAACGTAAACAAGTCATTACCATAAATGATATGGTATAAGGTAATTTAAGTTTATTAAGGCCCATTAAAATTCCAATAGGCTCTTCAGTCCAAAATATCAACATACCAAAAGTCATAGGTATTACCATTCGTAAAGATTGAGTCATTCCATATATAAACCCTTCATAATAAATAGCTATTCCTTCCCAAAGGTTTCCAATTACAGGTGTTGATGGATCTACGATATTGGGAGATAAAATATATAAAAGTGGTGTTCGCGGATATTCATCAAAAAAAATTGATTGCAGCCACATTATTCCCCAAATAGTTAATAAATTTAAGATAATTAATACTTTAACTTTTTTCCATGAAATTTTAGATATAAATACTATGCTCCATACACACAAAAATGCAATAAGCAAAGCTTTCCAATCTGATAAAATCATTCCTAAAATTGCAAGGCATAATAAAATTATCATTTTTGTTCTAATATCTAAATAGCTAAAAATGCTTTCTGTGACTTCGGGTTCTACAAATTCATTCCTCATCAGTCAATCACCTTCTTTAATTTTTTTCCAAGATAAACTCCGCCTATGGAACCTAAAATGGAATAAATCACTGAAAAAATTGCACTAATATTAATGTACCAATCCGGATAAAACAATCGGTATAAATACATCCATATATAATAAAAGGTGTACGTAGAATAACAGTTTTGTATACCAAATACTACTCCTAAAGTTATAAATACTTTAAAATTAGTATTCAATTTTCTTTTTCCATTTATAAATCCTGATAAATATAACATTCCTTCTGCAATCGCTGCATAAGATAACATTAATAATATTGATACTGGATTAAAATCTCCAAAAGCTACACCTTTTAAAATAAGTCTAACAATTGTTGAAATGATTATTACACCAGGTTTAGGTACTAATGCAATCATTGTAACTAAAAAAAGTGAATTTATTAGATCCCAAAATATTCCTGTTATTATATGCATAAAGGGACCTAATGGACCTAATATTCCCCTTAGTACATCACCCATCACAAAATACGTTATATCTACTAAAGCAAATTTAACCGTTGAAAATAATGCTATAAACATCACTTCACTTGTTTTTAAATTTCTTATCCATTTTTTATTCTTTACACAAATCAATACCATACAAAAAATTGATAATGCAACAGCAGTAATTCCTATGATTCCCTGAAGCTGCGATTCTTTATGTACATATAAATCAAATTGCCTGGTAAAAATTTTACAATTAGAACCGAAGAAGGATATCTGCATCTGTCCCTTATATTTTCCTGCCTTAACAGAATAAATATCAGCAAATATAGGCATTTTAATTTCGCTATTACCTTTTGAATTAATTACCATATTAGTTTCAGGAACAGTTTTGAGTTCTTCATCCTTCTGTAAATCTTCTCCTCTAAAATATGTAATTTCATTTCCTTTATCATCTAACACAGCAAATTTAACATGAAGTGGAATATCAAATTTACTATTATTTTTGATAACTCCATAAGCTAAACCAGCTGGACTATCATATTCTTCCTCTGATCCAATAAAACGATGTAATAAATCAGAAACATTTTGTTTTAGTCTTATATTATTCTTAAGTTCTTTTTTCATTATTGTTTCATGTTTATCATTCTCTACAGGATAAACTCCCTCTTCTGAAAAATATATTTTACTTTTAATTTCATCTAATGAAATGCTGTGAATATTTTTTGAAATTTTCTTTGTCTCATCTCCTAAAACTGCTTTCACCTGGAATAATCCTGAATCCTTTATGCTTGCCATAATTATTATTTTTTCTTCATAATATCCTTTAACTGCATTAATAGATAATTTAAGAGTATGATTATCCATTAATTGAAGCTTATCTTTATCGTATGAATCAATTTTCATACACTGTGGAACTACAATATTCAAATAACCATTAGTGTCTTTATCAAGCAAAGCCCTCACAGAAACTTCTATAGGTAAAACCTTATTTTTTAACATATAAAAATCCTTATTATTGCCTTGTGGAATTTGAACTTCTACATGTAATTTTTTTTCTTGCTCATTCAATTCAGTTCCATTTTCTTCTATATCATTAGTTTCATTATCATACTTCAATACTTTAAAATTTTTAATATTAGCACTGCTATTGCCATTAATTTGGAAAGACACCTTCTCAACATTTACCTTTTTTGCTCCGTAATATTTATTATAAGCATTAATAAAATCTAATTTGACATTTCCTTTTGGTATTTTCAAAATTTTAGGAACTATAATTCTTGGAACTCCATTAGAATCTATAAAAGTAATATTATCTACCTGCGGGACTTCGCTATTTTCAATCAAATAGTATATAACATTTTTATCTGAATACTGTACTGAAGCCCATACCTGACCTTTCCCGGTCCATGTCCAGCTAACCTCTCTAGGAAATTTTTTATCTGACATATTTAAATTATATATACCATGACTATTTCTTACATTAATTTCACTATTCTTACTAACAGGACCTTCAATTGTTTTAAAAGTATTGGAGGAAGAACATACTAGGTTTCTACTAGAATAAAATACACTGATAAAAAGGAATAAAAAAACTAAAATAAAAGAAATACTATAATACTTTTTTTTACTTATGTTCTTATTCATAAGAGCACCTCTGCTTTATTATGAAAATCAACCCACTTTAATAACCATAGGTAGGCTGATTTTCATTTTACATAATTAATTCAAACTCTTAAATTTTTAGCAAAACAACTATTTAATTTTCAAGATGTAAAGAGAATGGTTACCATGTTTTTGTGTACCAACTCTAGTTGGGCAGGTTGAAGCACAAATTACTTTTCCATCTTCAGAAACTCCTAATGAATCGGCAAGAATATCACCGTCAGTTTGATAATAACCTATATATTTATTAACAGCATCTTGATTCTTTGTATTTATTTCTTTTCCTTTTCCATCTTTTGAAATATCAAAAGCATAAACTCCACAATATTTATAATCCATGGTATCTTGATTATGAGAAGTAGTTAATATCATGTTATTATTTTTTATAAACATATTTGTTACAGAACCGCCTATTCTAAACTTCCATTTTAAATTTCCTTTTAAATCAAAAACTTTTATCATCCCAACATCGGAATGCTGTGCTGGTGATTTAGAATTATAATTACTAGCACCTTTTACATTTGTCTTTTTAGGAGCGACAACAATTTCATCTTTACCAAATTCAGCATTAGCTACACTTGTACATAAAACAATATCCTTATACTTCTCAGGCTTAAATGCATCAAATTCATTAATTTTTTTACCCTTAGAATCGAGAATATAAACTTTTCCATAACTAGCAACAGCTACTACTTTATCTCCTGAAACTCCTACAAAAACATTAGTTGCTTTATTGTAAGCCATATTACTATCATTAGGAATATCAAATTTCCAAGCTTCTTTACCTGTATTTATGTCATAAGCTTTTACGCCAGCTGTACCATAAACTTTATCATCATAGCTGTAATTTCCCATAACTAACTTTCCATCTATAACCTTCATATCACTCATGCTAATCATACCAGGGTATCCATGAGATTCTGTCTGCCAAAGTTTTTTTCCATTCTTATCAAAACACATAAGTAATTCAGCTTTATCATTTTTTTTGCCATCTTTCCAGGAAGTACTGCCTAATACATAAAGTTTATCTTTATAACTTTCCATTTGAATATTACAGAAAATATCAAATTGAGCTGTCTCTGATTTATATTTTTTAACAACTGGTGCTAAATCATTTTGTATGTTATATTTCCAAATTTCTTTTCCAGTAGCTGTATCCAGGCAAATAACGTTACCTTTCTTTTTTTCCTTTTTATTTGCATATTTTTCTGCCATATACAACTTACCATCATTGATAACATAGCTGCCTATATTTCCATAAGTAGATACTTCCCATTTTTTTGTTTTGGAAGCTATTTCATACCAGTTCATTTTATCCTTCTCTATTATAAGTACATGTTTACCATCTGGTGCTACAATTGGATTCGTTGACTCCACACCAAAAGACCATTTATCTTTTGTTACATCAGGAATTTTATTTTCTTCTACACTGCTTAATACCTTTTGTTCAGTTAATTGTAGACTTGGCTTTGCTTTTGTTACTTCTGTTTCTTTAGTTTCTGATTTATTATTTTCTGTAGTATTTTTCGTACATCCAGATGTAAGTAAAGTACCTACTAACATTATTACAATAAAAATTATACTTTTCTTCATTTTTGAAAATCTCATATTTAATTCCTCCCTGTTATATTTATAGTTATCTCTTTTAAATCATCACTTGATGGTACATATTTAGCATAGTTACCGTCAGCATCCTTCTCAGTTTCAATTGATACTATACTCTTAGGTAATACCCAGTGGCAGTTAGATTTCGTACATGTATACAGCAGCGGGGGCTGCGTTGATTTAACAAACTTCCCTATTAAGCTTTATTTAAGCGCCTATACTTTATAATAATATTTAATTGTATGTCTATAACAGATTACTCACTTTAGTAACTTTTTCTTAATATTTATACATAAATGTCATTAAAATTTAAACATAACTTCTTACAGCTCCTGCGATTTTTTCAGCCTCAATTTCTTCTACTTTATAGTATTGAGCATTCATAGCTTCAGCAATTTTTTTTGCTAATCCAAGCTTTATGAATTCTTGCTCTGTATCTATAACTATTCCTTGTATTCCCTCATTAGAAATTTTATTTGCCATATTAACAGCCTCCTGAAAATCATTTCCTCCATTTACTGATGAATTGGCTCTTCCATCTGATACAAGAACTATTACAGGAACCATATCTGCATCCTTCTTTTTAACTGTTTTTAAAATTTCATACCCCTTAGAAAGCCCTACTGTCAATGGAGTTTTTCCTCCTGTTGGTAATGCTTTAAGACTCTTTTGTGCAAGTTCTACACTACGGGTAATCCCAAGTAAAACTTCTGCATTCTTTTTTCTAAAAGCTATCACACCCACCTTGTCCCTTTTTTGATATGCATCTGTAAGAAGTGAAACCACTGCACCCTTAACTGCAGCCATTCTTTTTTTAACTCCCATAGAACCGCTGGCATCAACAATAAATAATATGGTGCTTCCTGTTCTCTTTTCTCTTACCTTTTCTCTAAAGTCACTTTCATTTACAGCAATGGCTAATCCATTTTTTTCTCTTAACTTCTGATATGGAGCAGCTGCTCTAAGAGTAGCATCAAAAGCTATATCTTTTACCTTTTCCCTAGGAAATGTATATTTTATATATCTTCCCTGTATTAAATCTGTTTTAGTTCTGCTCCTTTTTCCACTACCTTTACGCTTTTTTCTATCCACAGGTTGAATATTTAAAGATTTTGCTGTAAATATTCTGCCTATATCATCTACAATATCATCATCTTTATTTTCTTTTTCATCTTTTCTATTTTCATTATTCTCATTTCCCTTTTTATCATCAAAATTGCTTTCTAAATTTTCTTTTTCTCCCTTATTATCAGCCTTTTCTTCTTGGCCAGCTTCTTCCCCATCATTATTTTTCATTTGGTCATTATTTTCTTCATTTTCTTCTGTATTATCCTCCGTATTATTTTCTTTTGACTCGTCTTGATTTTGATCTTCAATATCATCTTCATGTGACTTTTCAATTTCAGGAGGAATATCTCTTATTCTATGAGGAATTGCCATCTCAGCCGCTTCTTTAATATCACTAACTATTATATTCTTTCTATTTTCAAAAGCTGCTATAGCTTTAGCAGTTTCAATTATTACAATCTCTGCCCTGTGTCCAGAACAATTTGCTTCCTTCGAAATTTGTACTGCAAGATTTATTACGCTATCCGGAACTTCAACTTTTCCTAAATAATCCTTAGCCTTTAATATTTTATTTAAAAGCTTGTCTGACTCATCTTTCCATATTTTTATGTAATCCAATGGATTTTTTTCATACTGTAATCTTCTTTTTATTATTTCTTTTCTCTCTAATATGTTTGAATTTCCCTTAACCTCTAAATATAATCCAAATCTATCTAAAAATTGTGGCCTTAAATTTCCCTCCTCTGGATTCATAGTTCCAACTAGAACGAAACATGAATCATGCCTAAAAGATATACCTTCTCTTTCCACATGGCACACTCCAGAAGCAGATACTTCAAGAATACAATTAACAATATGTTCACTTAAAAGGTTAACTTCATCTACGTATAAAATATTTCCATCCGCTTTTTTTAATATTCCTGGCTCAAAGCTTTTCTCCCCATAAACAATTGCCTTTTGAATATCAATTGTTCCTAACAATCTATCCTCTGTTACATTTAAAGGTAATTCTATAACTTCCATCTTTTTCATCAACTGAGCTAGCCCTCTTACAAGAGTAGATTTTGCTGTGCCTTTTTCTCCACTTATTAAAACTCCACCTATTAATGGGTTTATTACATTCAGCAAAAGAGCTTTTTTTACTTTTTCTTGTCCAATAACTGCAGCAAAAGGATATACACAATTTCTTTTCACTTATAAACCACTCCCTTTTTTATGGTATTGCTATTTCATTGATTATTTCTCTAACCTTTGAAAAATTAATGCCCCCTTCTTCTTCAAACGGTTTTCTTCTCATTCTGTGTGGAAGTGTAAGTTTTGCTG
>DAIMMR010000498.1:0-2678 GCA_036720575.1 Clostridium sp. | reverse complement strand
AATTCTGTATGCAGTAATTCTTACTACTTTTGCCTACTAAAATTATACTCTAAGGGGAATTTTTATTATATCTATATTACTTATTGCTGCCGCTTTCTTTATATTTAACTGCGACAAGCAGGAACGTCGTATATGGTGGCCTTTTCTACCACCTATATTTATTCTTTGTTCTATTGGAATTACATTAAGGATACCATTAACAAAAAATTGGATGTCAACCGGTAATGGCAAAATTGCAGCAGTTGCATTGGTTATATTTGGGTATATTCTTTTCTTAGTGCTAAGTTATTTGTGCTCGAAAGAGAAGAAAAAATAGTGTTTTTCTGTATAGATGATGATTCTCTATCTAAAAATATCTAACTTATAGAAAATTATTTATTATACTTCAAATCCATTAATAAAATCAATTAATACATAACCGTACTGGACGAACCCAGTACGATTTTTTCATGATACCAATCTACTAAACTACATATTATAGCTCTTTATCTAATTTTACTCTTAACAAATTAGTTTTTACCTTGGCCGCATATTTTATTTCATATGCTGGTATTCCTATGATTTAATAGTAATCTTTCCAGTTGGTACAATCATATAATTCGATAAATTTCTATTATTTTGAGCAGGTTCCTTCTCCCCCAACATCAAATAATCTAATGATACATTAAGTTCTTTTGATAACACAATCAGCTTTTCCACCTCTGGATAGCCACTTCCCTGTTCCCATTTGGGAACCGCTTGACGACTTACTCCCATTATTTCTGCTAACTCTTCCTGTGAAATATGTCTTTCCTTTCTAATTGATTTTAAATTATCTGCAAAACTCATAATTTTTTACCTCTTTTCTTTGTTATTCTGTGCAAATTATAATAGGTTTTGCACTAACTTAACACCAATCTATAGTTGCAAATCCACAACTTGAATTTGCAACATTGTTTTTGGTAAAATGAATGTGTTCATAATCTCCACTTTCATCACTAGAATAGTTACTATATTTTGAAACTGGAGAAACGCCTTTTTGAAACATGTGCTTAGTATTTAGGCATTATTACTCATTATTGTGTGAGCTATACATGCCTTAGGAAGCTTTTCTTTGCAAAAATCCCACCATTGATTTTCTGTCATATTTCCTATTTTAATTTGATGTGGAAAATAATTATAGATTACCCCAGGCACAGAAGTTCCAAGAAGCATTCTAACATTGCCACATCCCATTTCACTAGAAAACAATTCATCACATTTAGAGCGAAATTCTGAAATAACATTAACACCTATTAATTCTTTTATTTTATCCTTAATTAGAATACAATTTTTCATTGGATAACGCAATAATTCTACCCTGGCATCTAATATAATCATATCTGGCACAGATACATCTACTTATTACTTGAATATCATGTTGATGATCCTTTAAATGTAAGATAGCTCTCCAAATATTATCCTCCACCTCATAATAGTTAACTTCAAAATTTCTTGAATAAAGACTCTTTTCCATAATTATACTCAGTACTGACTATAATAGCATTTTTTTGATACTGTTAGCAATATATACAAATTATGTAATAAAGTTAGCATAGAAATCAGCATTTTTCTAAAATGACGCGACACAACATTATTATTTATTAATTCACAAGTTATACACAGGTTATCCACATTATCCACACAGTATTCTACCTATGTGTCCTAATTTTAGTTGAGCCAGTTCCTTATGAGAAATTTAGCTTAATAGCTGTTTCAGCAAATATAGGGCATGAGTATATAGGGAACTAAATTTGAAATAATAAGTGACAATAAAGTATAATATTTGTTATGAGCATATGAATGTGTTAATAACACTACTTAAATAAAGGAGCTTTTAAACATATGAATTTTTATTTCGCACCTATGGAAGGTTTGACCGGGTACATTTATAGAAATGCCCATAATGCCTTTTTTAATAAAATAGATAAATACTTTTCACCTTTTATTGTTGCAAATCAAAGTGATAGGTTTAAAACAAAGGAATTAAATGATATTTTACCTGAAAACAACCAAGGTATAGTTTTGATTCCACAATTACTAACAAATAATGCAAAAGACTTTATACATACTTCAAAGAAAATAAAGCAAATGGGATATACTGAAGTCAATTTAAATTTAGGATGCCCTTCTGGAACTGTAGTTTCAAAAAATAGAGGATCTGGATTCCTTTCAAAAACAAAAGAACTTGATGCGTTTTTAGAGGAAATTTTTTCAGAAGCTGCAGCAAAAATCTCAGTAAAAACTAGAATAGGAAAAGAAAGGCCAGAAGAATTTTATAATTTGATTGAAATATTTAACAAATATCCTATAGAAGAACTTATCATTCATCCTAGGATTCAAAAAGATTTTTATAAAAATAAGCCTAATCTGAAAATTTTTAAGGACGCCCTGGCTTTAAGTAAAAATCCTGTTTGTTATAATGGTGACATTTTTACAGTTAAAGATTATAAGAAGTTTACGGCTGATTTCTGCAGTGTAAAAACTATAATGATTGGCCGTGGATTATTAGCTAATCCCGGATTGATTAATAATATTAAAAATAATACTAAACTAGATAAAAAATTACTAAAAGATTTTCATGACAAGATTTATGAAGATTATAAAAAAGTACTTTTTGGAGATAGGAATGTCTTATTTAGAATGAAAGAATTATGGTC
>DAIMMR010000497.1:0-2687 GCA_036720575.1 Clostridium sp. | reverse complement strand
AGCAAATATAAATATTTCATACTGCTGGAAAAGTACATAATAAAAATAGAAATGTACCTTAACAACATAGCCCCTATAATAATAAAAGCTACAACTTTTATTTTATCCGATAAAAATCTAATTAAAATAGCTCCCCTGAAAAGCATTATAAACATGATAAGTAATAAAAAAACATAAACGTAGAATGCCATATATTCTCCTTCTTTATTAATAGTATTCTAATTATATTTATTAATGTTGCTTATCTTATAGTACTATTTTTAAATAAATTTATAGTTTTATCTCATCTTTTACTCCTAAAACTTCCATTCCACCTTTAATACACTCTATAACAAGTGGAAAATCCGGTCCCCTCTCACCATCTATATCAGTGACTATATCTTCATCACAATACACTTCTATCTTATTTGATTTAAAGTATATAAGTCCAGAAGTATTTTCCAAGTGATCTCCTCTTAACATTTTTATAAATAGTGATATAATATCCTTTATCATTCCTGCTTTTATTATAATTACATCTAAAAGTCCATCCTGAATTTCAGCTTTATATGCAAGCTTAAAATTTCCTGCCATCTGTCCATTAAATATGAGCATAAGGTACATGTCTCCGTCAAAAATTGCATCCTCAGACTTGACTTTCACCTTAAGCTTTCTTAAATTTGGAAGTTGTTCTAACCCTTTAACATAATAAGCCAACTTTCCTATAGTATTTTTCAAATTTACATCTGTTTTTTGAGATACATCCGTAAACAGTCCCGTACTAGCAACATTTATGAAATATTTATCGTTTACCTTTCCTAAATCTAACTTTTTAGGGACACTATTTACTATCTGTTGACAGGCCTTTTTAATATTTTGCGGCATTCCTATAAATTTAGCAAAATCATTAGCAGTTCCTACTGGAAGTATGGCTATGGGCATATCTATATTTAACTTTTTCATACAGTTTACAACATTGTCTACTGTTCCATCTCCTCCAGCTATCAGTATATATTTGTAAGTTTCATCTATATCTTCAAATGCCATTTTTATATCAAATTCAAAACTTATTCTAAAAGGAACTATTTCATAACCATATTTTTGATGTATCATAATAACTTTATCTATATTTGATATTATTGTATTTTCTCCTGAATATGGATTATAAATAAATTTGACTTTATTCATGTTAAACTCCTCTAATTATATAAATTACAAACCTAGATTATCTATTTAAATATATCACTTGATATTATATCACCTAAAGTAATAAATCCACAAGATTTACAAGTAATCTTGTGGATTTATTTACAAATTATTAAATTCTAAAATGCTGAGTAGTTATTTTCCGATATACTACTCAAGGCATCTCCTGCCTGAGTATTTGATTTAGGATTTACTGCTAAATCTCCTAAAGATACCATTCCAACTACATTTTTATTTTCCACAATAGGTAATCTTCTTATTTGTTTTTCACTCATTATTCTAGATGCATCTTCTAAGTCCATATCAGGTGATCCAGTTACAGGATTTGCCGACATAATGTCCCTTACAAATTTAGATCCAGTGCCTCCACTCTGGGATGCTGATCTTATAGCTATATCCCTATCTGTCACAATTCCTATAACTTTTCCACTTTTACAGACTGGAACAGCTCCTACGTTATTCTGCTGCATAATTTGTGCTGCTTTTTCCACAGTATCATCATCATTTAAACTTATTACAGATTTAGTCATTATATCTTGGACTTTCATTTCAAACACCCCTTTTTAAGCATTTTCAAAGAAATAACTAGTCAGTATGCTAGGTTATTTTCTTTCAAATGCCTTAAATTGAATTTCATATTTATTATGTCCTAATCTAAAGATTATGTTACTTATAAATTATTGGTATCTTTAGACTTTTTTTTATGCATATATATAGCAATAGATGCTATAATAAATAAACCTATTATGGGCAATATAAATTTAAATGAAAACGGCTTTGTCAAATTTCCTCCTATTAAAGAATAAGTCACCATTTCAGGTAAAATTCCTATTAAAGTTCCAAAAATAAAATCTCTATATTTAATTTTTGTAAGTCCTGCAGCATAACTAAGTGGATCATAGGGAAATACAAAACTTAATCTCATTGCAGTCATAATCCTAAATCCATACTTTTCTATATTGTCATTTAATGTTAAAGCCTTCCCTTTAAGAATCTTATTTACAAAAGATTGGCCTAAAAATCTGGATAAAAAGAAAGCTAGTGTAGCTGATCCAAAGCAGCCAATCATACTGAGCAAAAGAGCCATATATGAATTAAATATGCTCCCCGCAATTATTGACATAAGAGATGCTGGCAGTATAAGTACTACAGGTCTTATAGTATAAATTAAAATAAAAATAATATTTGAAAATTTTCCATAACTCTGTATATAACTTCTAATGCTATCCATAATGCTATCCATATTTATTCTATGTAAATTTCCTTTATATTTGTATAGAATAAATATAATAGTAAAAATCAAAAAAGATACTATCAAACACTTAAAAATACTTTTTTTACTATTTTTCATAAATTCACAACTATCCTTTTTTTAATTTTAAAAGACAAATTAGATTACTACATATATAATAAAATAAAGAATAAATTCTGTATATAGTTTTTAGTATTATAGCTTATACATGTAATATTTACATATTTTTGATAAATATTCAATAGAAAAT
>DAIMMR010000496.1:0-2721 GCA_036720575.1 Clostridium sp. | reverse complement strand
ATTAGAGATTATAAAATTGGAACTTTAGTTGGAGAAAAAACCTATGGAAAAGGAGTAGTTCAAACTATACTTGATACAGGAAGTGGCACTGCACTCAAAGTTACTATATCAAAATATTATACTCCAAATGGGGAAAACATACACAAGAAAGGGATAAAACCTAATGTAGAAGTGATATATCCTGAAGAACTTAAGAAAGCTGCTTATGATAGGAACAAAGATCCTCAATTTAGCAAAGCACTTGAAATAGCAAAAAGTAAAATAAAATGATTCAAATTCTGACGAACTAGGAAAACATTTAGGCATTTGAAAGAAAATAGGCTAGCATACTGACTAGTTATTTCTTTGAAAATGCCTTAAGCAAATATAATTGTATTTGAAGTTTTAAGTTAGACAGATTGGTTCTGTCTAACTTGATTTATGGAGAGGGGAACTAATTTTAATGATATTATTGTATACATTGAAGTCCATAGCTTTTGCATTGACAGAACCGTATTTAATAATTATTTTAGCTGTGCTTGCACTTGTGTTATACAGAAAAAATAAACAGATAACTGTAATGCAAAAGATGATAATTGGAGAAAGAATTGACTCTCCTTTTGAACTTACAATATCACAAATCGTAATAGGAATTTTTGCAGGAGTTGTCATTACTACTATTATGTCTTATTTAGGAATAGTTTTTGATGAAAGTTCCTCTGTAGATTTAGTGTTTTTAGCATCTATAATATTTATGTTTTTTAATCCAAGGTTCATATGTTTTTCTTACTCTGGTGCAGTACTTGGATTTTTAAGTCTTACGATGGCTATAGTATCTTCAAAGTTTAACCTTCCAAATTTGAATTTCTTAAAAATAGATGTAGTTGCCCTTATGAGTATGGTAGCTGTAATACATTTTGTAGAGGGAATTTTAATTATATTGGACGGAAAGACAGGATCTATTCCGGTTTTTACAAGTAAAGGGGGCAGTATAATAGGTGGATTTGCCCTGCGAAGATATTGGATAGTTCCAGTGGCTATATTTTTTATGATTCATGATAAATCTGCAATAGCAAGTTCATGGCAGGTGTCTCTTCCTGGATGGTGGCCTATAATAAAAACTTCTATACCATTTAATATTTTGAAGAATGCAGTTCTTACATTAATGCCATTTTATGCTGTAGTGGGATACAATAGTGTGACTTTTACTAAAAGTGTAAAGGAAAAGAGTCGAATATCTGGTGTTATTGTGATGCTATATGGTATTATTTTATTTGGAGTAGCACAATTGGCAGTTTTAAATATTGTGTTGAAATTCTTTGTAGTTATATTTGCACCTTTAGCTCATGAAGGAATTATTATCCTGCAGAGGCATTTGGAAAATAAAGGGATACCTAAATACATAAGCAGCAGTGAAGGAATTATGGTACTTGCTGTGGCACCTAATTCACCTGCAAGTGAAATGGGAATAAAAACTGGAGATTTGTTGGTGGAAGTGAATGGTGAAAAAATTGAAAGTGAAGATAGAATAACCGAAATAATAAGGGAATGTTCAAATTTTATTTGGTTTAAAGTAAAAAATGTATCTGGAGCTTTAGAACAGGTTAGTTATAACAAGATGAACAAAAATAAGAGGCTTGGAATAGTTTTTGTACCTAGAAAGGTACCTAATGATAGTATGGTTGTAAAGTTTGATAAAAGCCGGTTTTCTCGAATGCTAAACGATATGAAAAATAAGGATAAAGATAAGGATAAGGATGATTAAAAAATGGGAGTTTTTAAAATACATTCTAAATTTAAACCTACTGGAGATCAACCAAAAGCTATAGATAGTATAGTGGATGGTGTTTTAAAAGGAAATAAATTTCAAACATTACTTGGAGTAACTGGATCCGGTAAGACTTTTACTATGGCCAACATAATAGAAAAAGTACAAAAACCTACACTGGTGCTTGCACATAATAAAACTTTGGCAGCACAGTTATGTTCGGAATTCAGAGATTTCTTTCCAAATAATTCTGTAGAATATTTTGTATCATATTATGATTATTATCAGCCAGAAGCATACATAGCTCAGACAGATACTTATATAGAAAAAGACGCCTCTATAAATGATGAAATTGATAAATTAAGACATTCTGCTACTTCTGCACTCCTGGAAAGAAAAGATGTAGTTGTAGTGGCTTCAGTATCTTGTATTTATGGACTTGGAAATCCTGAAGAATATAAAAAGTTAACTTTATCTTTAAGACCAGGAATGATAAAAAATAGAGATGAAGTTATAAAAAAATTAGTAGACATACAATATGAAAGAAATGATATAAATTTTGTAAGAGGAACTTTTAGGGTAAAAGGAGATATAGTGGATATATTTCCAGCAGCATCTACAGACCATGCTATAAGGGTAGAGTTTTTTGGAGATGAAATTGATAAGATAAGGGAGTTTGATGTGTTAACAGGAGATACCATTGGACTTAGAAAACATGCAAATATATTTCCAGCATCTCATTTTGCCACTTCAAGAGAAAAAATGGAATTAGCCATAGAAAAGATAGAAGAAGAATTAGAATACAGACTTAAAGAACTTACAGCACAAGATAAATTACTTGAAGCCCAGAGATTAAAACAGAGGACTAATTTTGACATAGAAATGATGAGAGAAGTAGGATATTGCAGTGGAATTGAAAATTATTCTAGAATAATGGACGGAAGAGCTAAGGGAAGTCCCCCACAAACCCTTAT
>DAIMMR010000495.1:0-2734 GCA_036720575.1 Clostridium sp. | reverse complement strand
TGCCTCTGGATACAGATTGAACAATTCCACTATAGTTATTTCCACTTTCATCTTTCTGATCTATATCAACATTTTTACCAATAAGCGAGTTTGCTGTCAGAAGCATCATATTGTTGCTTGTCTGATTATAAGCATCTCCCAAATCATCAACTCTCTGCACATCATTTATATCCAGTTTCTGATATTGATTTGACACATTGCCTTTATCATCAGTACTCTGACCTACCATAACATTTAAATATGTACTGTCACCATCTTTTATCACACCAGTTACTATACCACTGACAGCATTTCCATTGGAGTCAGTATCACTGAAAGTAACATATTTATTTATTAGTGAGTTGGCAGCATTTAATTTATTTGTAGTGTTTAAATTAAGCATCTGTTGTAATGATGAAAATTGTGCAAGCTGGCTTACATACTCAGTACCACTTTGATTGTCACCATTTGTAGGATCTTGATTGGCAAGCTCTGCTGACAATATTTTCAAGAACATGTTTTCATCTATATCTTGACCCTGCTTTACTATTCTGGTTCCCCTATCAGTAGTATTTGTACTTGTGGAGTCTACTGAATAACTTTTCTGGTCATTACTTGATGTACTATCTGCAGACGCTGGAACACTATAATTATTTGAATTTGAAACCTGTATAGGCATTTACATTCTCCTCTCTAAACTATGCAAGCATATCTACATTATTTTCACTGTATTCATCATGCTGCAATATTGTATCTTCATCAGCAGATATACTATCTATATTTAATGTCTTGTTTTGCTTGCTGCTTCCCTGATCCTGTCTATTTTTGCCTTCTCCTTTAAAAAATGTAGTATCTTCATGATAGAGATTCAATGAAAAATTTTGTATTTTTATTTCACTGTTCTGAAATTTATTTGACAAATCCTGAATATTTGAATTTAAAATATTATAAGCATCTTTGTTTGAAGCTGTAATTACCGCTTTCATTTTTCCTTCTTCCATAACCAAATTTATAGTTATATTACCCAATTCTTTAGGAGAAATTTTAACAGTCATATCTTTTACATTATTGGTCTCCATATATTTAATGGATTTTATTATATCTTCAGTAAAAGAATTTTTATTGATATTTAAATTTTCCAATGGATTTTCAGTTGATATAGTATTTTTATTATTAATATTATTGAATTGAGTCATAAAATTAACTGTTTTGTCAATTTTATTATTACTATCACCTGAATTCAATATTTTATTAAGGACATCTGCATCTTTATTGCTGTTATTATTTGAAGTACTGTTATTTTGATTTTCGGAATCATTCACCTGTGTATTTGAATCCATATTAACACTTTTCAATATACTGGTGTCTGAATTGGAAGCTTGAAGTAATTTATTATCTACTATATTGCTATTTTGCGTTTCACTATTATTAATAGAAGTATTTTGTAATTTTAAATTGAGTTTATTTATTAATTCCATATAAATCTGTGTTTTTAAATCAGTTTCACCGATAATATTTTTATTACCGGCTGCCTGAGATTGGGACAAATGTGCCATTATATTTGCAGACACCTTCTCAGATATCTTTTCTAAAACCTGTTTTCCCTGATTGGAAGTATCCAACACATCTTTTAAAAAATTCAATTTTGTATCTACAACTGTATTTATAATATCTTTAATACTTGATGTATTTCCATTAAATGAATTATTCAATATTTTACTGCTTAATTCTTGTGACAATTCATTCAAAAAATCATTTGATTGAATCGTGATTTCTGTATTATCCCCAAATATCAAACTAAGCATATCATATACGCTGCTTTCACTTATTTGATCCTTGTCTATTTTTTCTTTTATATTTTTTATCTCTTCATCTGTAAATCCTGCTTTTTTTAGATAACTTTCAATTTTTGAATCTTCTTGCCTTGATTCTTCTTTTTTTGGAACTTCTTTATCAATATTATCTTGTTTTATTGTATCGACTTTAGTTTTACCAATATTACTATTACTATTGTCTTTAGCAGCATCAACTGATTTTTTTACCATTTTACTAAAACTGTCATCATGCACTGAATTGGTATTTCCAGTATCACTTTTAGAAGAATTTAAATATGAGTTTTGAATTTTAACATTTGCTGTATTAACATCCATATTATACTACTCACCTTCTTTCAATAATAAATTTTTTCTTATAAATCCATATAGAGCAAATTCATCATTTTGATTTTGTTCTATCCTATTTTCAAACCTCATAAAAGCAGTTTTATCTTTTTCCTTTAAAATATCTACAGTTTTTCTGTCAATCTGTCTCTTTTTCATTTCTTCTCTTTTAACTTCAACTATTTTTTGTTTGTTCTGAAATTCTCTTTCGGCAGCATCTATACTTCCTGTCAATGATTTTAAATATATATGCGTTATCTTTTGTTGTATCGGATTTTTAACACGTGACAGATCCTTATACTTGTCATAACTGTACTTCATAGAATCCAATTTTTCTTTTACCTTCATACTATCTTCTTTGGCTTTCTGAAATTCCATCTTACTTTTATCTTCTTGATCTTCTCTTATGTCTAAAAGTTTTTGAAGTTTAAACTCATATTTCTTCATATACTACGCCTCTGTTCAACTAAAAATTTTCTGAAGTTTGTCCACACTTTCATCGAAAGATGAACTCTCATCTACTCTCTGCCTAAGATAGGAGATTATCTTATCATAATATAACATTGCCATATCTATTTTCTTATTGCTTCCCTTGA
>DAIMMR010000494.1:0-2739 GCA_036720575.1 Clostridium sp. | reverse complement strand
CTTTTTTACTAGTTCCATCACTCATAGTAGCTTGTACACTAGTTGGTAAAGAATATTTACTCCCTGTCGTTATACTGTCTGATAAATTCGATATAGAACTTATGCTTATTGTATCTTTTTGTTGAAGTGATGATAAAGACTTTAAAATCCCATTTGCTATAGCTGAAGCACTCTTATTTTGAAAATCTTCACTTCCTATTAATTGACTTTCCTTAGGATTAGTTATAAATCCAAGTTCAACCATAACCCCTGGTGCTGTAGTGCCCATAAGTATTTTATGCTGGGCAGTTCCTTCTTTAATTCCTCTATTAGAAAGCCCCGTATAACTTATTAGCTGACTTTGAATGTTACCTGCTGTACTTTTGGCAAAATCATCTGAAGCTCTATAATAAGTTTCTATCCCATTTACCAAAGGGTTTTCTGGATAACAATTAACATGCAGGCTGACAAACAAATTTGATTTTGCATTATTTGCTATGTCAAAACGAACTTGTAAATTTGTACTATCATTCCAGGTTACATTATCATCTTTTCTTGTATAAACCACGTTTACTCCACTTTGCTCTAATATTTTTCCAGCTTTTAGTGCCACAGACAAAGTTACATCTTTTTCTTTCAATCCTGATCCACTTACATTTCCTGCATCAGTTCCCCCATGTCCAGCATCAATTGTAACAGTATACTTGTTATTAGAACTTGGGTTAGATTTTACTCCAAATTGCACTTTAACCTCCCTGGGCAAATTTTTTCCACTTACAGCTTTCACTCCACTTTTTACAGTTAAATTATAAGTTTTGCCATATGCATACTGACTTTTAGGGGTAACTACTATACCCATCCCATCCTTTTCAACCTGAAGAGATATGGGGATAGCATTTCCTGTACTATCTGTTACCACTATGTTTGAATCATTTATTGTACTTTGGTCTAATTTCATGTTAAACTTTATATTCCAGGATTTATTGGTTTCCACATTATTTCCTATAGTAATTCCGTTATAATTAATTGCATGTACAGTATTTTCTTTTGCAAACACAATTAGTACACATATAAGACTTAATAATATCATCATATAAATTCTTGTAATCTTCAAATAATGACCTCCGTTCAACAGAATAATTGCCTTAGTGTAACATATACTATTATAATTATAGTATAAAAAATAAGAATTTTGTACTTAAAAATTGTTATATTAACATATTAATTCAAAATAATCAAAACATATTTTACAAAGGGGCGATATTCTATGAAAATAAGATGGTTTGGTCATTCAAGTTTCTTATTTGAAGATTCAAAAGGTAGAAAGCTTTTAACAGATCCTTTTGACGAAACTGTAGGCTATAAAGTTTTTGAAGGAGATGTTGATGTAGTTACAATAAGCCACAATCATTTTGACCACTGTTATACGGAAAAGATAAACTGCAAACATATTATAAATAAAATAGGCTCTTTTAATCTATGTGATATACCTATTTATGGTATACCTTCTTATCACGATAAAGTTAAAGGTGCAAAACGAGGTGAAAATGTAATATTTATCATTGAAATGGATGATTATAGGATATGCCATCTTGGAGATGTTGGATATGTATTATCTCCAGAAGAGATAAAAAGTTTAGGGCCCATAGATGTGCTTTTGATTCCCATAGGAGGAAATTTCACTATAGATGGAAAAGAGGCTGCTGAGCTTGCAAAATCAATCAATAGCCACATAGTAATTCCAATGCATTATAAAACTTCTCAATTAACTTTTGAATTAGATGGATTAGAAAAATTTCTTAAATATATGAAAAATACAGAGAGAATTGAAAGCAATACATTAATTCTAGAGCACAAACCTGAAGATTTTAATCTAGTTAAAATTTTGAACTTTAAATAACTTACTAGTATAAATTAACCTTTTGTTTGTATAGGACTTCTAAGTGAAAAATTGACATATACACAGGAATATACTTACAAATTTCATCACTATAAAAACTTTTTATAAGATTTTATAACTTAAAAATCAACTTATAAGCAGGCATATTTTTACAATGGTGAAGCTCTTTTAAATATTTTATATATAAGTCTTAGGTAAACATTTTTAAAAAATCTAGAACTTTTGAACTGTTTGAGGTACGAGTTTTCAAAAGTTCTCAGTATTTTTTTAAATTTTTCCTTTAGACTTATCAAAATATTTAACTGAGCTGAAGATTGTAAAAAATATCCGGAGTATAAGTTGATTTTTTGCTTATAAACCTTATACAGCTACACTCTAATTATGTTTTACATGCTCTAATCCCGCATTAATCAACTTATTTATATGTTCATCGTCTAGGGAATAATACACAGACTTTCCCTCTCTTCTGAATTTAACTAGCCTTGCAGTCTTTAAAATTCTAAGTTGATGAGATATTGCGGACTGACTCATTTGAAGTATTTCTGTAATATCACAAACACATAATTCCTTTTTAAATAATGCATATATAATTTTAATTCTTGTATAATCCCCCAGTACTTTAAAAAGTGCTGATAAATCCATAAAAGTCTTCTCATCCAACATACTTTTTCTAACACATTCTATGCAATCCTTATGAATCTCAGTACAAGAGCAAACTTCAATTTCCGAATTGTCATTCATATTATCAACTCCTCGTCATGAAGTATTATAATATATTTAGCTAAAGTTTTTCAACTAAAAGTCAATACTACTACATTATTGGAATCTAAACTTTTCTTTACATCAATAATTCTCTGATT
>DAIMMR010000493.1:0-2741 GCA_036720575.1 Clostridium sp. | reverse complement strand
TATTAAATTAAATTTCATTATTTAAAACTATATACTTCAAGCTTATCTTCATAGCTAATTACCATCTTAGAATCATCACAGGTAATATTTTTGATGATATCCTCAGTATTATATTTTAATACTTCTTTGCCTTCTTGTAAAATTACAAGAAAGTCGTTACTTCCATATAATATTATATATTTATCCAATATATTTATCTTATCATAAGATTCTTCATAAGTAACTTTACTCAATGATTTACCATCCATACTAATTACTTCCATGTATTTATCACATAACATATATATTTTATTTTTTAAAATCTTAAAATCTTTTATTGACTGGTAATCTTTAGACCACTTTATTTCACCAGATTCTGTGTAATATATGCCTAAGTCAGTAATCACCAGAATTCCATCGCTAAAAAACTCTGTATAAATTATTATCTCATTAGGAAACTCTACGGAATATTTGTTTTTATTTTCAAATGTATCGAGATATAATTTAGAACTCAAGTTAGAACCTTCTACTTTGATTGTAGAATATATGTAATTAGACCCGTCTTCCCAGGTTGAATATGTTAAAATCTTATCTTCTGTACTTAAAATATGTAACCTTTTTCCTTTATCATTTAAAATCTCAAGACTTTCTACACCATTTTCCTTATAATGAATAATTATATTTTTATTAGATTCCTTTATATTGAATACTGGCTTACCTGATTGAAGTCTTAGAGTGGTTTCTCCATTGCTATTCAACCCAAAAATATCTCCTGTGGATTTGTCAATTACAAATATATTTTCTTCGCCAAATAAAATATATGGGTCAATAAAGTCAAATTCCTTAATCCATTTATTGCTTCCATCTTCACTCATAAATGTAATTAAATTGTTCTCCCATTTTATAAATTCTGAATTAAAATAGTATAAATCCTTTCCATTGTATTCTTTTTCTTTATTTAATACCTTTTCTAGTTTTGAATTTTTACTATATGTATGTATTATATCATCTTTATTTAATCGAGCGATAATTAAAATAAAAGCTATAAAAACTAACAAAAATATTTTAAACCCTTTATGTATTTTTCTATTCTCATTCATTATAAAGCTCCTTTCAATAACTATCTAAATTGTATATTATATTACTAAAGTTTTCCACACCAAACGATATTCAAATTTCATATAATTTGATATACTAAAGGTATCTATACAGAAACTGTGAGGTTTTAACGTGAGAAATTTTATATTAGATAAAGATTTAAATAAACCATTATATATTCAACTTTACGAAAAAATAAAAGAAATAATTGAGGACAATGCCTATGATAATGAAAAACTCCCTTCAATTAGAAGTCTAGCTAAGAAATTAGGTGTAAACAATGTTACTGTCATTAATGCCTATAAGCTTTTGGAGCAGGAAGGTTATGTTTATTCTCTTGAAGGAAGTGGCACCTACATAAAAAAACTTCCTATTAATGAGGAAAACTCCTATGTAGAAGACGGGGACATTGACCTTATGTTATCAGGTATATTACCTATTTCAAATAAAAGCATCAATTTTGCTAGTGTTTCTCCAACGCCTGATTTATTCCCTATCGAAGAATTTAAACAAGCGATGATAGAGGTACTGGATAGAGATGCAGGTTTAGCATTCTTATACCCAGAAATTAATGGATATGGACCGTTAAGAGAATCTATTTCCAAATTTGTATTAGAAAATTACAATAAATCTATAAATATGGAGCAGATAATAATTACTTCAGGTGGCCAACAAGGATTAGATTTGCTATCCAAAAGTCTTATAAAGCAAGGTGATTGCATTTTACTTGAAAATCCAACATATTCCGCTGCATTTTCTGCTTTTAAGTCTAGAGGTGCTAAAATTATTGGAATACCAATGCTGAAAGATGGAATAGATATAGAAACTCTAAGCTCATATGCTAAACGCTATAAGCCTAAATTTTTATATATAATGACTAATTTTCAAAGTCCTACAACCTATTCCTACAGTAACGACAAAAAATTGGAATTACTAAGACTGGCAAGGGAATTTGATTTTTATATTATTGAAGATGATTTCCTTACGGATTTGTATTTTGATAATAATGTTAAAGTTCCGCTTATTTCATTGGATAAATCAGATAAGGTAATTTATATAAAGAGTTTTTCCAAGATATTCATGCCTGGAGTACGAATTGGATTTGTATCATTACCAAATAAACTGATGAAGGGGATAATAAAGGCTAAGCACACAACTGATATTTCCTCTTCTGGTTATTTACAAAGAGCTTTTGATTTATATTTAAGAAAGGGGTTTTGGAGGGGACATATAGAGAAAATTAGAAATGTATATTCTGAAAAATACAATATAATGTTAAAGCAATTGGATAGACTTAAAAGGTATGGAATTGAATATACTAAACCTAATGGTGGATTGAGCATATGGATAAAGCTACCTGATACGATAGATGCATTAGAGCTATATAATAGATGTACAGATAGTAATTTGAGTATAGTCCCAGGTAAAGTCTTCTTTATAGATGAAAATACTAATAATAACTATATTAGGCTAAGCTTTGGTGCTGTTAATAATGATGAAATCGTGGAAGGAATTAAAATTCTTGAAAATATCTTTACCATTCTTTCAAAAGAAGATAATAGTAAATATTTACCTTTTATATAATAATTCCTTTAAATACAAAAATATAAAAAATCCTACTACATTCAAGCGTAATAGGATTTTTCTATGTAGCCTGGCAACTT
>DAIMMR010000492.1:0-2743 GCA_036720575.1 Clostridium sp. | reverse complement strand
TTGGTTTAACGAGGTACAGGATACTACGAACTTGGTGACTAAGTCTCAGTTTGATAGTCATAGACGAAGACACGAATCTGATGGAGTGGATGAACTTAGTTTAGAAAATTTAAAAGGCGAAAGTGCTGAACTTAAATCACATAAGATTAAAATTGCAGGGCTAACAGAATTAGGTCATGTACGAGTAGATGGAGAAACGATTACATCAAACAACGGCACTTTATCGGTAATAAACAGTGACGCTAAAAGTATTAAAGGAATTGAAGTGGATAGTTTATCGGAAATTTTAGATGGAGATGCTCTAGTATATGATGCTTCTTTAGGTAAATTTGTAGAAGAAAGTCAAAGGCCTATCTGGATTTATAGAGATGGTGCAGAGGATTATAGCCCTTGGGAATCTGGAGGTGGTTCAGTAGAAATACAATCAGATAGGCTTCGTCTTTTTACTGCTACTTCATCTAGCACAGCAAGTGTTGTAACTATATATCCTATCTCTCTTTCTGGTATTAATAGAATAGGTTTTGAATGGAGTTCAAGTGGTGTGGCTACTTATTTCACAGCTAATATAACCTCTGATAAAAGTGTAAGTTGGGGAACTTATGATGCAAGATATCTAACATCATTAAGTAAATCTGTTTCTAAAACAACTAATTATGTTGATGTTTCTGGGTTAAATGGGTTTTACTATATTAAGTTTTTTAGATATCTTTCATCTACTACAACTGGTGATAGTGGATTTAGTTATATCTATAAAGTTTGGGGTGAGAAATAATGAATTTAGAAGGCATTAAACAAGAATTAATAGAACAGGGTAAAAGTCCTGATGACTTTAATATCCAAATAGCTGAAGAGGGATTCTTGGTAACACCTAAATGGTTTTATGAAATAAAGCAAATAGCAAAATTACTGGATAAACCCACCAAAGATGATATAGATATTACAGCAGAAACACTGGTGTTAACCATGATGGATGTGGAAGATTTAGCTGAAATGATTGTCTATGCTTTAAATAAAATAGATGAATTGGAGGCGAAGATTAATGGTTAAACTGTGGGTATACAAAGTAGAAAAAGGATGGAATACAATAGATGAGGTGCCTGAAAGATATTATGAACAGGTTAAAGAAGAGTTAGGTATTATTGAATAAGTAAAGAGGGTGAACCGTGAAACCAATAAGAATATTATCACCAACATTAGATTTACAGGGAGAGATAGATAACTATCTTTCCTTTTCTTTTTGTAGGAAATACTACACATCTGGAGACTTTCAGCTAGTCACAAATAGAAAAGTTCAAAATGCAGATAAGCTGAATATTAATCAACTAATAATGCTTGGAGCAGATACTAGAAAGGTAGGAATTATTCGATATAAAGAAATAAAAACAAATGAGAAGGGAGAGGAAATTCTAACAGTTAAAGGGCCTACGCTAGGAGCTATACTTAGGCAGCGAATTACTATTCCACCAGATGGAGAAGCCTATGATGTTCAAGATTCTAATGCAGAAACAGTCATGAAGCATTATGTAAAGAGGAATTGTTTTGATATTTCTGGTATGGAGTTTCCTATGCTTAAAATTTCTCCAAATCAAAATCAGGGTGAGAAGATTAAATGGCAAAGTAGATATAAGAACTTAGAAGAAGAATTAGAACTAATAAGTAGACTTACAAATTTAGGCTGGCATATATATTTAGACTTCAAATTAAAGAGGTGGATATTTGACATATATAATGGAAGGAATTTTTCAGCAAGCCAAAATATTAATCCTCCTGTTATCTTTTCACCTGAATTCGATAATGTAAAATCACAGGAATATATTGATAGCTTAGTGGGAGTTGGAAACTTTGCTATTGTAGCTGGACAGGGAGAAGGTGTGGAAAGAAAAATTGTCATGACAGGAAGTGACGCTGCTGGCCTTGATAAGCATGTCATATTTGTAGATGCCAGAGATATAAAAGACAGTGCTGACTTAGAAGTAAGGGGACAAAGTAAACTTAATGAATACAAAAGGACTATTTCATTTAAATCAGAGGTACTTCCAACTGGGCCTTTTCAATATGAGAAAGATTGGAACTTAGGAGATGTGGTGACAGTTCAGAATAAGGACTGGAATATTACTATGGATACACGAATTACAGAAGTAACAGAAATCTATGAAGCAGGTGGGTTTAAGCTAAATGTTTGCTTTGGAGAAAGTCTTCCCACTTTAACAGAGAGATTTAAGCTAAGTTTAGGGGAGATGAAAATTGAAAGTACCAAGTGATAGGCACAACAGGTGTCTATTTTTTATGCTGAGAGGAGGAAGAGGTAAATGAAAAATGTGATTCATACTTTACAACTTATCTTTACCGCTATTGGTGGATATATAGGCTGGTTCTTAGGAGGATTTGATGGCTTGCTTTATGCACTGGTAGCCTTTGTAATTATTGATTATATCACAGGCGTTATGGTAGCAGTTCTTGAAAAGAAGCTATCTAGTAGCATTGGATTTAAAGGTATATTTAAAAAAGTTCTCATCTTTACCTTTGTAGGTATAGGTCATATAGTAGATATTTATATCCTTCAAAACGGAAGTGCCATAAGAACTGCAGTTATCTTCTTTTATTTGTCCAATGAGGGATTAAGTATAGTTGAAAATGCTGCAAAGATAGGACTTCCTGTGCCAGAGAATTTAAAGAAAGTATTTACAGAGCTAAATAAGGAGGATGATTAGATGGCTAAACTTTGCTTAGATTACGGCCATGG
>DAIMMR010000491.1:0-2757 GCA_036720575.1 Clostridium sp. | reverse complement strand
GAAGCACTAAGAAGCCTGTTAATAAGCATCAGGTGGAGTCAAAACTCCATCTGATACCAAGAACTCTGTTTATATAGAGTTCCTAAGTAAAAATAACTGTATACTCCGGATATTTTTTACAAACACAAGCCCGGTTAAATATTTTGATAAGCCTAAGTGAAAAATTTTAAAAAATCTAAGAACTTTTGAAAACTCGTACCTCAAACAATCCCAAAGTCCTAAGATTTTTACGAATTTTTCACTAAACCTTATATGCAAAATTGCCATTTATAAATACGGGAATTTCCCTTCCGTCTTCTGTAACTCCTGTTATATCTAAATCCTCTGTTCCAACCATAAAGTCAACGTGCTCTAGAGAAGAATTTATACCTGCATTTTTTAAATTTTTTTTGCTCATATTTTCACTATCTTCTAAACAGGTAGGGTAACCTTCACCTATAGCTAAATGGCAGGATGCATTCTCATCAAAAAGTGTGTTGTAAAATAATATATTTGAATTGGAAATAGGTGAATTAAAAGGAACTAATGCAACCTCACCCAGGTAATGAGTACCTTCATCCGTTTCAATAAGATTTTTTAGTGTTTCATAACCTTTTTTACAGGTAAAGCTTATAATTTTACCATTCTTAAAAGTTAAAGAGAAATTTTCTATAAGATTCCCATTGTAATTTAAAGGTTTCGAACTTACAACTTTTCCATTTACACCCCATTTTAATGGAAAAGTATATACTTCTTCTGTAGGCATATTTGCCATGAATTCTATACCTTCAGGTGTAGATGATGAACCACCAAGCCATATGTGATTTCTTGAAAGTTCAATCTTTAAATCAGTACCTAGTGAATTTTTGTATATGAGGTATTTAAATTTATTTTTATTGAGAAAATCCATACTTTTTTTAAGATTTGTTTTATGGGTATCCCATGCTTTTATAGGATTTGGTTCATCTGCCCGTACAGTCTTAAATATAGTATCCCACAGTTTTTCAACTGCTTTTTCTTCTGAAAGGTCTTCAAAAACTTTTTTTGCCCAGGATTTAGTTGGAACTGATATAACACACCATGAATTTTTATCTGTCATAATCCTTTCCCTATATTCAGAAAGTGCAATATTTTGGGCTTTGCTTGCTCGCATTAATCTTTTTGAATTTACATCTTTCATAAGTTCTGGATCTTGGGCATAAATGCTTAAGAATGCAGCACCAGATTTAGCGTAGGATGTGTATAATTCCTTTTCCCAATTTGGAAACTCATCAAAAATTTCGTCTTTTCCATTTAAATATTTAATTTTTGTTGAAATTTCATCACTCCAATTTATTATTACATCTCGTGCACCTTGTTTGTAGGCAGCTTCGGAAATCAATCTAGTGAATTCAGCACATTCTATTGGGGAATTTATAACTAGTATTTGATTGTCTTGTATATTAAGGCCTGATTTTACAACGATTTTTGAATAATTTTCTAAATAATTTCTATTCATATCTATATCTCCTTGTTTAAAACATATTATCTTCATAATTGTTCTGAGACAATTAATTCTATAGAATTTTTTTCAATTAATTGATTATACGCTTCAGGTGGAAATTTATCTGTTATTAAGTAATCTATATCATCTAGATTACAGTAAGTTACTAGAGAACAAATATCAAATTTTGAATAATCTGCAAGTATAAATACCTCACTGCTTTTTTTTACTGCAATTTTTTTAATTTCACTTTCAAGTGGAGAAGAATTTGTAACCCCATTAGTTAAGGATATTCCTGTGGCATTCATAAAAGCTTTATTTATATTATAATTTTTAAGCAGGTTTAAAGAATCTATTCCTGAAAAAGAATTTGTTTCTCGATTTAATGTTCCTCCAGTTGAAATTATGTTCAAGTTAGTATATTTTAAGCAGTTTATGATAAAGCTTAGATTATTTGTTACTATAGTAAGATTATTTTTATCCTTTAAAAAATCTCCCATATTTAAAGTTGTTGTACCTGAATCTATAAATATTATATCTCCATCTTTAACGAAACGTGAAGCAGCTTTTGCTATTAAACCCTTAGTGTAGGTATTTTTTATTTGGTTTTCATTAAATGGTGATAATAGTTTAGAATTTGATGCAACACCCCCATATACTTTTTTTATGTTTCCTCTTTTAATTAGTTCCTGTATGTCTCTACGTATAGTGTTTTTGGATACATTAAAAACATCAGCTAAGGTATCTAAGGTTACAGTATTTTTATTTAACACATATTCCTCTATCTGGTTTATTCTCTTTGATTTCATAATACCATACCTTTCAAAAATCTAAATTTAATATATTAACAGTAAAACATCATGCAGCATTATTGAGTTTTACAGGGAATATATTCATATTCTAAATATAATTATATATAAAAATTATTAAAAGTAAATAATTGAGAAGATGTTATTTATCCGATTGCTACCATTGCTAACACCCCATCGCACACAGCGAAAGCGACTATCACCAAATCAAAGATTTGGGATATCTGCTTTTCTTCAAAGTGGGGGGATAAGCAACTGCTACGCACTTGGATAATGAGTGGTTGAAAGAAGTTGATAGTTTAGCACTTGCTAATGCTCAAATGAATTTAGATAAAGCCTATAAGAATTTTTTTAGAGATAAGTCTGTAGGATTTCCAAAATTCAAAAGTAAGAAAAGTAATTATAGTAGTTAT
Source organism: Clostridium sp. (assembly GCA_036720575.1). Taxonomy (GTDB): domain Bacteria; phylum Bacillota; class Clostridia; order Clostridiales; family Clostridiaceae; genus Clostridium_B. The sequence continues at coordinate 73 of DAIMMR010000491.1, read as the reverse complement.
ACAACTAATAATCAAAATGGTACTGTGTACATTGAAGGTAATCATATCAAAATACCTAAACTAAAATCTATGA
>DAIMMR010000490.1:0-2758 GCA_036720575.1 Clostridium sp. | reverse complement strand
ATCATAGTGAACAATGTTATTTTATCAAAACTTGTGATTATTTGCAAATATTAATGTATGCTTGCTTTAATACACAATATAAAACTTTGGCTTAATGTAAAAAAATTACGACGTAATTTTTTTAGTTAATAGTTAAGAATGAAGAATTAATAGTTAATGTGAATTTTTTTCCGTTACACTACAAAAAATCTTTGATTAAGCTTTTCACCACTCATTTCGCTAAAGCAAAACATTGCTAATTTATATAAATTTAAAGATTTTTTGCGATAGCTAAAAATCATCCTTCACTATTAACTTTTCATTATTAATTCTTAACTTGCGAAGCTTTGTTTCGCAATATCTTTAAACTGCAAAAGTTGAGTTCTTTATAAACAGAGTTCTTGGCATTAGAGTAGATAGTCATCGGATAAAATTCACATCTGCTTTCGTTTTTATACCTTGAAATTTATCTTGTTCAATTTTAATATTATCTATGCTATTAAAATATTTTACTTTTCTAATTTTTTCCAAAATACTTTTGATTTCAGCTTTATTTCCTATTACTTCAAACTGTGCAGTTAATTTTCCATCATTATTTCTTGCAAGATTAATTACATGCATACCTTCTATACCCTTTAGTTCCCTCAAAATATCAGTATAATTCACTTGTTCTTTATCTCTTACTTGATTTTTTAAATTTTTTTCTACAAATTGAAGTTTAACATTTTCACTATGTATGCTTTTGAGAACATTATAATTTTTTATTAAAAGCACAGTACAACTGCACACTAAAAATATTATAATAATTCTATATATATTATTTACCATATTCATTATTAATATTCCACCTTAATTAAATTTACAATTTACAGTTTCGTATGTGTGAAAGTTGAATAACTTATAGCCTTATCAAGAGATTCTTAGGTTCAGGTGGAGTTTGCTTATAAGGAATGCCTTTTCTCCATCTGAACCTTAGAAGAACTTATCCAGGCGCGTAGCAGTGCTTATCCCCCACTTTGAAGAAAAGCAGATATCCCAAATCTTTGATTTGGTGATAGTCGCTTTCGCTGTGTGCGATGGGGGTGTTAGCAATGGTAGCGATCGGATAAAACAAAACCTTTTTATTTTAATTTTAGATTGACTTTCCACAGCTTCTTTCCTCCTTCATCATTTTCCATTAGCTTAAAACTTTTAATTATAAACTTATTTGACTTTTCTGCATCTTTAATTACTGAAAAACACTCTTTCTCATCTCCTTCAATATCTAAATCTAGACTTTTATTTTCTATATTTACATTTTTAAAGTTTCTTCCTAAATATATGTAATTATAAAAATCTAAATAATTTTCAAAAGTACTGCTTTTATCATGTGATAACTTTTTTACAGAATTATGCTCTTTCAACCTAGTTTCTACATCATTTAATTGATTTCTATTTATCATAAGTATATCTAAAAATATTATGTTTACTATTAAAATAATCAAAATAAGTAACTTAAGACTTTTATTCTTTTTAGTTTTTCCTTTTTCTATACACCACTGTGGTAAAAAATATAAGTTTTTCATATACCAAACTACCTCTTAATTTCATTATTCTAATCTCATAACACCCTATGACAACAACTAAAATAAACTATTTTAAATTTCCTAAGTCTCTACATTTATAACTTGTAGAAAGACTTTCTATTATATCTTTGTAAATAAAATTCACAAAGATTATAGTATCAAAGTTAAAATTGGGCATTAAAATATTTAATTTAAATCTAAATTGTTCTAAATTTTCTGAAAAATTATCTTTAAATATATCTTTGTATACATTATTCAATATAATCTTATCTCTATAGCAAGCCATGAAATATGTAATATCATTCATATTTAAAATGAATATGTAATTTTCATCTTTTATCCTGTTTTTATACTTTGACCACATATAAAACTGAATTGGTACTATTTGTTTAATATTAGCACCGCTGTCGCTGCACATTTTTGCTATGTCCATGTTATGCCAGTTCATACAAGAAACCATTACTTCTAAATTGTATTTACTAGATTGAACTATTTCGTAGGAAAACATTATATTATCTAGATTTTTAAATTTATTTTTTAATTCATCTCTTATGACTTTGTAGAGGAGCTTACTTTTCAATTTAGGTAATTTCATAACAGTTACATATATCGCTTCTCCGTGTACTAATATGATCATTTTCTTATTTTTCAGATCAATTCTTATCTTCTCGATATTACTTACAGGAATAACATTCTCATCTATTTTATTTTTCTTCAATAAATTGAATATAGAATGTTTTTTCGCCATTATTCTATATGTTATATTTTTATTATTAATTTCTAAAATAGCTTTTTCATTCACTTTTCTAAGCCACCTTTCTTAAAAGAATAATCTATGCAACTATACAGTATATCTTTATTTTTAACTTCATACTCATAAGTTTCTTCCTTGTAAAATTCACCATTAAAAATATATTCCACTTTAAAGCAATCCATATTCTTGTCATAGGAAATATAACATTCTTCAAAATATATTTTAAAATTATCTAAAGAAGATATATACTGCCTTATTCCATTATCATCACAAGATGAATTTTTACTTATATACTCATTTAACTCCGTAAAAAGGTATTCTCTGTATTTTTCAGTTACATCCACCTGAATAGACTTTTTATGGCTGTTTAAATTGTTTGATCTAATGTGCATTTCCATGCTGTAGCATCCAAGAGAAATTAAAATACACATACACCCTATAAAAAGCACATATATCAATA
>DAIMMR010000489.1:0-2763 GCA_036720575.1 Clostridium sp. | reverse complement strand
TTGCAATTGTTGTAAATCTGCTTGATTCTGCTTCTTAGCAATTTCTAAATTCGTTCTTTCTTGCAGATATTGTTCTTTTGTAATTTCTTCTACGTCTGTTGGAAGAGTTGTAAATTCTTCATTAGTTGCAACTACAGCATAAGTTGATTTTTGTGGGTATAGTTGACTTTCTGCTATTATTTGCTTTAAGTCTATTTTTTTATAGTCAGGTTGATTAAATTGATTATAAAAGTTGTTTATTCTTATATACTTCATTAAAATCCCTCCATTAGAATATCAATACGCTATTTTGAACAGGCTTTTCACCACTTAGGTTATTATTAATGTCTAGCACATCATAATTACCAAAGTTATTTGAAAATAATATTGTATAATTTTTATTAATTAATACATTAGTAATAGCTATTATTAAATTTAAATTACTTTTTATAACATTAAAATTTAAATCTGTAATAGTTAGATATTTATTGCCATTATCGATAAAAATAATTCGAGAATTTTTTTCATCAATATAGACTATATTTGTGCCAGCTACGATTTGAGTACTTGCTATTATAGAACCATTCTTATCGTATAAAGCAAAGTTTCGTTTAGGGTTTAAATTAATATCCTGGCTTTCATCAGTAATTATATAGTTATCTGATACAAATAAAACCTTATGAGTATTAGAAAAGGTTAATGTAGCTAAAATGTTGCCCATATCATCATATTTGTTTAATACACCTGTAGCAGATGCTAATCCCCATTTTTCTTTTGAAAAAAAACGTGTCATTAAATGTAAAGCATTAGATTGATTATTGTAGAAATTTCCCAAATCTGTTTTTTCTACAACTTCTCCTATAACTCCATTTATATTTACTCTTTCTTTACATTACCTGAAGTTAAATTACTTAAATCCATAGTACCTATTAATCCAGTATCCTCGCCATTGCTGAATTGTTTTCCTGCTAGTACGTCTCCAACAACAGCATCACCTCGCACTAGCTTTGATAAAAAAACAATCTTGTGATTGATTGTACCATACTGTATAAGCTTTTCCTGATATTAAATTTGGCGCTATAGTCGTATTTGGCTTATATAGATTTTTGGCATTTATAGTAGTTGCTGCACCGTTGTTACTAGCACTTGCCATAAATGTTTTAGATATCCCATTAACTAAATTTGGTATAGTTAAGGTTATTGCTGTCGCAGTTCCTCCAGCTGTTTCAAATTTGCCTTGCGGATATAAATTATCCCAATCAGTGTTTCCTGTATTTCTTTGTGTCATTTGAAAAAATGTATCTGCCATTTTGCCACGTCCTTTCTATATTATTTTGCACCAGATATCGCCCGATTTGGGGTTAGCAGGTTCAGATTTGCCAATTGTTATTTGGGGTAAATTTGCTAAATATGCATCTATATTTTCATTTATTTATTTTTGATTTGAACCATGTATTACTGTAAAAGCACTTGAAGTAGAAGCAATAGCGTAATCAAAATAGGTATTTGAAACTGTTGCAGTGACATTTATTGCATTACTGATAGCTGCATTAACCTGATAATTCCACGCAAAAGCGCCGGCGTTATTAGGTGCTATATAATCTCCTTTTTCTCCTGCATTTGCATATCCATATAGAATTTCACCCACATCAGGATCATTGGCAAATAGTCCTAACTCACATATATATTTTCCTTCTGCTAGCAATGCTATCCAATTTTGTCTTATCAACTGAACTTATGAGCCCATTCTGAGACGTTGTGGCGTTTGGTATAGGATCTGCGCCTGTGCTCAAATGTTCACTTGAGTGATATGGAAATGGATTAGCGTCTATAATTTCAAAGTATTCAAACATTATATTGTTCCCATCAGGGAGTCCAGAAGGTATTCGCTTTGTCTAATGTAATAAAAAACTTAAATAAATTGTTAAAACAATTTTTAAACTATGCCGTAGATGAAGGTTACATTATAAAAAATCCTTGCTGGGGTAATAAGATAGTTATACCAGAACAAAATATTACTAAAAAAGATGAAATAAAAATATTTACAGACGGAGAAATTTCTCAATTAGAAAAAGTTCTAAGAACTAGTCGATTAAAATGCTTGATATTAACAGCATTAACTACAGGGTTAAGACAAGGCGAGCTTCTAGCTCTTACATGGGATGATATAGATTTGGATAAAGGTGAGATAAGTGTTAATAAATCTATAAAAAGAGTAAACATCATAAAATCTAACGATTCAAAAGAAAATAAAATATTGATTCAACCACCAAAGACTATAAATAGTAATAGAGTTGTTCCTATTCCATCAGAGTTAATCCCAATTTTAAAACAACATCATTTGAAACAGAAATTAGAAAAAATTAAAGCTGGTGAAGAATATGAAGATAAAAATCTTGTTTTTCCTACCGCACTTGGAAAACCTATAGATGCCAAAAACTTATTTAGAAGCTATAAAAACTTATTAATAAAAGCAGGTATAGAACATAAAAAATTTCATTGCTTAAGACATACCTATGCTTCAAAATTATTTGCAAACAATATTCCACTTAAAACTGTACAAGTTTTGTTAGGTCACAGCAATATAAAAACAACTGCAGATGTCTATACTCATGAATACCTAAGCAAAAAATTGATGCTGTGGAAAAATTAAATTCTATATTAAAATTAAAAATTGACTAAAATTACTACAACTATACATATCCATCTAAAACTAATGTGTTAAACTAAAAAATACGAGTGTCTTGAAAGCCTTCAAAACACTCGTATTACTCAATTGGTAGT
>DAIMMR010000488.1:0-2772 GCA_036720575.1 Clostridium sp. | reverse complement strand
CCTTCAAGGAAATACCCGACCCTAAATTCCTTGAAAAAGAACTTAACTCCATTCCGGGCGTTATTGAGAATGGAATCTTCTCAGGATACGTTGATGAGGTACTTGTGGGTACACAGGAAGGGGTTAAGGTTTTGAAGAAGGATTAAATTTTGTATTACTATTCAGCATTTAATTTTTCATAAAGATTTAGCAATTTTAATTAACCATTTGGTGCGCCTTTTTTCAAGAGAGGGCATATTGCACCAAAAATTTCTGCAATAGATGTACCGACACTACTATTCCCGAAATTCCTGCTTTTGCAAGTGTATATGCTACATCTGCTTTAGTTTCCTTTAAATCTGATCCCATTTCTTCAGGATCTATTAAAGATTCTTTATTTTCTTTCGTATAACTCGCCATATTAAATTAATTATATTATCTAATAATTTGTATGGATTTTTTATAAATTTTTAAGAGTTATACTTAAATATTAAAGTATAATAAGAAATATCTATAGTTTAAGATAATTTAAAAAATTTTTAAAAATAAGAGGTGGTTATATGTCAACAATAAGATATGAAGTACCGGATGATATTGAATGTCCAAAATGTGGATTTATATCTGTAATAGACAAAGTGGAGTCTGATAGTGATTATATTTATGTAACATACGTATGTCAAAAAGACAAACACGTATTCTCTAAAAAGTATCGTAAGATTTGAAATAAAAAATATAGATGTTAGTTTAAGTTATATGACGGAAATTATGGATATACGCACATTTTATGATAGATTGCCTATTTTTTTAGCAGTGATAATAATTATAGTTACCTTTATTATTACTTTAATTAGCTCACAATTTGAAAATTTAATAATGGGAATTATTTCAGGTGCTATTATTTGCCTTGTTGGTGGGATATATAATCAGCAAACTTCAATTAAGGAAGATAAAAAGTTAATAGAAAAGTATATGGAGATAAATGAAGAAGTAACAAATATAACTCCAGATCTATTCAAAATAGCAGATTATAGTGATTATTATCATAAAAGAAGTGAAGATGATGAATTATTAAAAGATTTAAATGCTAATAATAACGTTTTGATTATAGGAAAACCAAACGCAGGTAAAACACGAGCTTCATACGAGGCTATTAAACAGTTAGATAAATTTAGAGTTATAAAATTTCGGCCAAATTTAATTGAAATTGAAAGAATTCCTGATCATATTTTTAATGGGAAAATAATCATCTTTTTTGATGATTTAAATAAATACATTTCCAAGTTGGATTTGCATCAATTAATTAAAAAACTTAAATTGAATTCAAATGAGTTCGTTATTTTAATTACTTGCAGAAGTGGAGATGAATATGAAAATGCATATATGGAGTTTGAAGAAGATATAAATGGCTTTAAAAAGATAAATATTAAAGATATTGACAAAAGTACAGCTAAAGATTTATCAGAAAAATATGATTTGAAATTTGAAGAATTTGATGGAGCAACAATAGGTTCTTTAATTTTAGGGCTATCCCGAATGAAAAGAAGATATGATGGCCTTTCTGATGAATGTCACGTTTTATTTAGAGTTATAAAACTTTTAAGCAAGGCTAATACTTTTACTATTAATAAAAAAACATTAGAAGAGATTTATTTAAAAAAGATAAGAAGAGAAATGAGTCCAAGTCACTCTTTCGAAACTGTAATTAAAAAACTTAGAAGAAATTCATTTATTTTAGAAGAACAATGGCTAATTAGTGTCTTTGATGATAGTTATTTAGATTTTTCGGGTTATGAAGTTCATCCAGATGATTTAATATGGCTTAAAGGGATTTTAATAAAAACTCAAGATGAAAGTTGCTTATTAAATTTAGGATATGCTTTTATAACAAATAAAAACTTTTCTGAAGCAATTAGTTGTTATGATGGAGTTTTAAAAATGAACCCAGTAAACATGGCAGCTATTATTAATAAGGGAAATGTATTATCTATACTTGGAAAAGATGAAGAAGCAATTGAGCTTTTTGATAAAATACTTGAAAAAAATCCTTTAAACACTATGGTTATAAATAATAAAGGATTTTCTTTGGTAAAACTTGGAAGGGGTGATGAAGTAATTGAGCTTTTCAATAATGCTTTAGAATTAAATCAAGATGATTTTTTGCTTATTAATCAAGGAAATTTATTATGTTCGCTTGGAAAATATGATGAAGGAATTGATTCATTTAACAAAGCAATTGATTTAAATCCTAGAAATGGTAGTGCCTTCAATAATAAGGGAAATGCATTAGGTTTACTTGGAAAATATGATGAAGCTATTAAATGTTTTAATAAAGCTCTAGATATAAATCCAAATGATTATAATGCATGGCATGGTAGAGGTGAAGCACTAATTCAAGTTGGGGAACACTTAGAAGCTTTAAATAACTTTAATGAGGTTATAAATATCAATCCAAATGAGGGAAGTGCATGGTATAAAAAAGGAATTAGCTTAGCCCAACTTGGAAGGTATAATGAAGCGATAAAAAGTCTTAAAAGAGCTCAAGAGTTAAGTCCCCGAGATGTTATTAGAATAGAATTTGAAATAAACTCCATTCAAAGGAAATTGTAAATTTGTAGATTACAATAAATTCAAAAATATTATTAACTAAATTATTCTGGACATATCCTCATTTTTAAATTATTTCATTTTGAATTTGTTTTTATTAGAAAAAAATTTGTGATAAATATGACAATTTTAATCTATTACTCAAGACATAATAATGAGTATGATCACCATCAAAAGGGTTTACTCGGA
>DAIMMR010000487.1:0-2776 GCA_036720575.1 Clostridium sp. | reverse complement strand
AAACATTGCTGATTTATATAAATTTAAAGATTTTTTGCGACAGCTAAAAATCATCCTTCACTATTAATTTGTTCATTATTAATTCTTAATTAAAAAAAGAGCCCAAAGGCTCTTTTTTACTCAATTCCTATGATTTGCAAATCATCAGTGCTTTGAAGGGCATTTTGTATGTCCTGGGAAACGACATCTGTTCCACCAACTATTACTACATTTGAGTTATCTTTAGCATTTGCAAATATATAACTGTTGGCATCTATTACCTGTTCCTGTCCTGCTCCTAAACCTGTTAAAATAACCGGCGAACCAGTTTTTGCTGCTGCAGCTGATGCTACAAGGGCATCTGCAAATTGATCATCTGCTGCTCCACCTGCTGCTACATATATAGTACTGAAATCCAAACTGCCATTATTTTTAAAGTAATTCAAAACTGCTAAATTTGTAGCAAACCTATTGGCACAATCTGCATCACTTGTAACTTTAGTTCCACCTACGGAAGTTACTACATCTTGTGGTAAAACTCCACTTCCGCCTACTGCTTGTATAGTTAATCCTTTGGAAGTTATTACATCTTTAACTACAGGTGCTACTTGAGTTTTAGATGCAAACAATACAGGATATCCCTTCTGAGCTGCAATTGAAGCTACTGAAAGTGAATCTGCATATCCATCCTGTCCATTTACCAGTACTGCATTTTTCTGATTGCTCATACTAAGAACTTTTTTGGCAACTTCTGCATTAGTTCCCATTCTAGTGTTGTCTGTAACACCAGCTATACGTTCTACATCATATTTATTTTTTAAAGTATTCTCTACATCTGTAGATACAACCCCTGTACCTCCAACTATATATACTTTTGTTGCTCCCAAACTGCTTATAGTTGAATCAACTTCAGATTCTAAAGCATCTCCATGAGTTAAAAGTATTGGGGCATTAAGCTGCTTTGCCAGAGGCGTAGCACTTACTGCATCTGCATATCCGTATCCATTTACCAATATTACATTTTTAGATTTGCTAAACAAATCTAAAGCTACTTGATCAGCAGTGCCTATTCTTCCTCCGGCCCCACCATCTGTTCTCTTTACTGTAGCAGCTTGTACATTTGCAGCGCCTAAAGTGACTGATAGTACAAGGGCAGTCAATATAGAGCTTAAAAACCTTCTCTTTTTCAACATTAGTTTACCTCTCCTTCAATTAATTATTAACATATATAAATTAATTATATAACAATAGCAGCTTTTTTTATAGACAATATAAAATTTTTTGGTAAATATATTACTATTCTGAAATACTGATTGTAACTTTTTAGTGCCTTTTTAAATACACTAATATTGTAATCAAAATATGCGAGGTGAAATCATGGCATTTTCATATAGAGAGCTGCTGGCTAGGATTATAAAATGTGAAGCAGGCGGTGAAGGGGAAAATGGTATGAAAGCAGTAGCAACTACCATTATGAATAGAGTTAGAGTACCCTATGGCGAATATCAAAGAATAGGTCAAGGTGACCTTAGAAAAGTACTTTATCAGAAAGGACAGTTTGACTGTATGCGTACTGAACTAGGGGGCGCTCCCAATCCTCAAAATATCTGGTCAATGGTACCTGAACAAATACACTATGCCATAGCAGACTGGGCACTTGCAGGCAACAGATTATTTACTGCAGGATACTCTCTCTGGTACTTCAATCCCTTTGCCCCATGTCCGTGGATTTTTCCTTACACTGGCACAGGAAGTTTTCAAGTGAAAGTAGCAAATCACTGCTTTTACAATCCAACGGAACTATATGCTAAAACTTGATTATTAATAAATATGGAGGTATTTTAATGATTTCAAATTATCCCAATTACTTTAGGACTATGCCCATGACTCCTGAACCTGAACCAGAAATGCCTGAATTTGACTCCAGTGATGAAAACCGACAAACGCCAATGCCATCTCCTCCACCAATGCCATCCCCTAGTCCTTTTGAAATGGCTCCAGGTTCTCCAGTGCAGCAGGATGTAAATTATACCCAAGGTTACTTAAGAACCCAAATAGGTAAAAGAGTTAGGATAACTTACCTTTTAGGTACAGGAACACTCCAGGATCGTACAGGAATATTGGAAAGAGTAGGAATTAGCTATATACTAATAAGAAACGAAGAAACAAACACAAAAGAGCTGTCAGACATATATTCCATAAAATTTGTGGTAATTTTTGACTAGCTTATTCAATTCACAGTTCACAGTTCACAATTCACAATTAATTGACAGTTCGCAATGCACGATTCACAGTTCACAATTTTTTAGTTATAAAAATAAAGAGTTCCTTTTCATAGGATCTCTTTATTTTTCATCGTCAATTTCTTCTATTTCAAATTTATCAAATTTAAATTCATCTATAAAATTATCGGAATTAAAAGATGTCTTACTTCTTTTATTATATTCTTCTAAGTTAGCATGAAGCCAGTAAGGCTTTTCAATGTCAAATTTCCTGCACAATTCCAGAATACAACTTTTTAAATTTTCCTGATAATTTTCTCCGCCCTCTGACATAACTACTTCATCTTTTACTATTTTATTGTGCTTAACTAACTTTCCCCATATCTTTAGCATATGACACACCCTTCAATAATTGACAATTGACAGTTGACAGTTAACAATTTTTTCAATTCACAATGCACGGTTCACAATTTATTAAATAACAAATAAAGATAACTTTTCCCTAACATTAGAAAACATTAAACTCATTACTATTTGAACTTTGATATTTGGACTTTAAACTTTCTTTTAATTTT
>DAIMMR010000486.1:0-2780 GCA_036720575.1 Clostridium sp. | reverse complement strand
AAACAATACATTATAAAATGCTATATAGGAGTTCAGGGAAAGCTAAGCAAGGATCATGTATATTTATATGTAAAAGATTATATGAGAAAGCAAGAGATTTTATTTACATGGGTATTAATCCACCAGAAAAGAACTCCCCAATTATAGAATTAAGCGCATATTCTTCTTTGATAGCAAGTACAATAATTGATACAATAAAAATTAACCCTAAAAACATATTGATATTAAAAGATGTTGATAAGTTTTTTAAAACAAAGGCAATTAGTGTAGAGCTTAACGAGAAAAAAGAATGTGTAACTAAAACTATAGAGGATTACCAAATTAAAAATACCTTATTTGACGGTCAGGCATTAATAGAATCAAACGATTGTCCATCATGGGCTAATGGATATTTGTTATTGAGACATCATATGTGTAAAATGGCGTGTTTTAAGTCACACATACAATTATTTTTTAAAGATTATTATGGTGATAATTATGAAACTGCTAAAGTGAAAGATATGTGGGGAAATGACCATTACGTTAAAGATATTCAATTAATAACGACAGACAATGCTATGAAATGGACTAAATTTCCGCAAATTGATTACGATTATTGGTGTAATAAAGTTAATGAAAATGGTGATTTATTTGGTATAGTCAAGACTGCACACAAAAGTAAATTAGGCGATGTTCAAAAAATGAGTTATCAAATGGTTAATTCATTAGACTTAGATATTATGAAAAATGTAACTAAATTAAGCAAGGAATACATTGAAAGTTTAAAAAGCGATAACAAAGTATTTTTAGAATATTTAAGAGATAATAGTAATTTTTCAAATGATTATGAAGTGTTAATTGCATTATGTGAGCAAAATTGGGATTTTACAAGAAGCGAATATTTTAGAGATAGAAAAAAATTCATAATAAAAACATATGTTGATAAATTTAGAACAGGTAAAGTTATTCAAAATGCAGATAATTTAGTAATTGTAGGTTCGCCATATGCTATGTTGTTACATTCGGTTGGTATGGATGTAGAAAAGGACGATACATTTAAACAAGAACAAGGAACGATACAGTGTTTTACGACAAGATTTGAAAAGGACGAATATTTAGCGAGTTTTAGAAATCCGTTTAATAGCAAAAATAATATGGGATACTTACACAACGTACATAGTGATAAAATAATTAAGTATTTTGATTTTTCAGATGAAATAATTGCCATAAATATGATAGGAACAGATTTTCAAGATAGAAACAATTCATCAGATCAAGATTCCGATAGTATATATACTACAAATCAAGCAGATATTGTAAATTATGCAAAACACTGTTATTTGAATTATCCGACTATTGTAAATAATATACCTCAAGAAAAAAAGACTTATGATAACACACTTTTAAATTATGCTAAGATAGATAATATATTGGCTTCAGCACAATTAGCAATAGGGGAAGCAAGTAATTTAGCACAATTAGCATTAACTTATCAATATAATTTTAAAGATAATAAATATAATGATTATGTTTGTATATTATCTGTTTTAGCACAAGTGGCTATTGATAATGCTAAAAGAAAATATGATATTGATTTGAATAAAGAAATCAAAAGAATAAAAAAAGATATGAATATTGATGCTATTGGATACCCTTTATTTTGGAAATCTATAAAAGATAAAAAATTTAAAGGCAGTATAAATCAAAATTTAAAATGTCCTATGAATTATTTATTTGAAATAGAAATCAAAGATTCGAGGTCAATAGAAGAAACTTTACCAATGGAATATTTCTTTAAAAAAATTGAATTAAAAGAGGATAGAAAAAAATCAAGAAAAGTAGAAGGTTTAATAGAAAAATATTCTTTATTACAATATAATTTATTGCAAAATTATGATAAAAATAAAGAAAATGATGATTATATATTGTTGTTAAGCAATTATGATGAAATGATAAAAGAAATTAGAAAAATATATATCTCTAATGAATATACTGGATTGTTTTCTTGGTTGATTAATAGGGCATTTAAAATTGGAGCAGGAGCAAAAAGTAAAATTAATATTATGAACAGTAATACTGAATTTAATAAATCAACGTTATTAAAAACACTGTTTATAATAAATAAAAAAAATTTACTTGAAGTTTTTTCGAATAATATATGAAAAATAGCTTAAATTCTCCCCAACGATTAAAATTCAATGTATAATAATTATTGAAATTTCAATACATATATCAATTATAGTTAAGTTGTTATATGGAAGAGGTATAATCGTTGATTATATCGACTAAAAATTAAATTAAAAAGAAAAAAAGAAGATAAAAGAGGAGATTAAAAAATGACAAAGAATGAACTTAAAAAATTAATAGCAGAAACTAACGAAGGCATGTCACAAGTAGAAGCAGAAAAAGCAATTGATATGGTTTTTGAAGGAATTAAAACAGGACTTATACAGGATGGTAAAGTTGGTATTTATAAAACTATGACTTTAGAAGTTAAAGATACGAAACCATCAAGTGGAGTTATTAATGGTGTTGAGTGGACTAAACCAGCAGGAAAGAGAATATCTGTTAAGGTTGCAGATGCTTTTTTAGAAGATGTAATAGGTGAATAAATATGATTAAAAATAACATATGTGAAAATTGTAATCACTTATTGGTGTGTAAAATAGCAGATAAACTACAGCCATTTTCAGATGATGCTAAAAAAGATTTAGGTGTTACTATTACAATTGAAAATTGTAAAGAGTATTCTGAAGTTTAAAATAAATTAAAAAGAGGATAGAAGAATGGAAGAAAATATG
>DAIMMR010000485.1:0-2784 GCA_036720575.1 Clostridium sp. | reverse complement strand
GGGATAAGCACTGCTACGCGCCTGGATAAGTTCTTCTAAGGTTCAGATGGAGAAATGTATTCCTTATAAGCGAACTCCACCTGAACCTAAGAATCACTTGATACTTCTTATCTAAATTATCTTGAATATCATATGTTTTGTTTACTTATATATAACAATATCAAAAAAATTCTAACAAATCAATTAATTTTAGCTAAAAAATAAGCTTATATTGTGATTATAGGAACATCTACAATATAAGCTTATTTTGTGTTTATGAACCTATTCAATTATTTCAACGTTATCTTTTTAAATCCTCCATACTCTTTTGACATTTGAGAATAAAGTTCATTACAACCTTTTGTAATTCACCGCCACTTAACTCATCCAAATATCTTAAAGAATAATCTTCAAGTCCCAGCGTTTTAACAGCCTTATTCACTATTTCAATATCCTCTTTTGAAATATTCCATTTTATATACGGTTTTCTTCCTAAAAGCACTGAATCAAAAACAGTAGTCCTAACGCTTGCCTGCTGCTGCAGTGATTAAAGAAGAAACAAACATTCCGCCAAACCGTACTCTTTCTACACTCACTCCAAGACTCTTTGCAGCTTCTTCTCCACTGTCCATAGCATTATAATCCCACTGCCTTATAACAAAATAAATCACTGATGCTATAATAAGAATTGCCATTATAATTACCTCTTTCCAAGAAGCACGTCCAAGATCACCAAATGTCCAAAATACAACAGCTGCTACCTGAACATCCTGGGCAAAATACTGAATGAGTGTAATACCCGCAGAAAAAAGTGACCCTATAGCTACTCCGGCAAGGAGTACTGCTTCTGAGGAAAGAGCTCTAAGTTTTGCAATCATTAAAATGACAACAGTAGCTAGCATGGAAAAGGAAAATGCACAAATAGTAACTATGTATGGATTATTTATAAGCACTGCATCACTACCGGTACTTTTAACGCTTCCTGCTCCAAATACTATAATAGCAATATTTGCACCAAAAGCTGCAGCACTTGATATTCCTAAAGTTGACGGTGATGCAAGAGGGTTTCTTAAATTACTTTGCATTACACATCCTGCAACAGATAGGCCTGCACCTGCTATAATAGCAGCTAAAACTCTTGGGAGACGTATATTCCAAATTACAACATTGGATAACCCATCCCCATTTTGAAAAATAGTCATTAAAATTTGGTACGGTTTAATATTTGATGAACCAGCACATATAGAAAATAAGGAAAATATTATAATTAGCAATAGTACAAATAAAATTACAATCTTTTTTCTTCCTGTATACTTTTCGTAATTTTCATGTATCTCTTCTTTCAATTTCACCAATTCCTTTGCTTATTTTATATGCTTCTACTTTCTCCAGCAAAACCATGCCACTTTAGAAGTTACCTTTTCTTCTACAATTCCATTTATTGCCTTGCTTTCTATGTAATCTCTAATTAAAACTTTATCTTCTTCTGTTAAAGACTTTTTTCTTCCAAAATTAAGTAAACATTTTTTGTAAAATTGATCTACAGGCTGACTTTTACTCCAATCTGAATCTACATAACTTATCTTTGGATAATAGCCCATATTCCATAGTATATTAAGGGCACTGTACATTTTATTTCCATAGGGTTTATCATTATGGCATCCTAAAATTATTTCAGAAATTTCATTTTTTAAACTGTCTTTTCTCTCTACAAATCCACTTAAAAAATATAAGTTTGTTCCACAATCAATCATTTTTATAAGATCTTCATAACTATCTACAGCTGGTGTCATAGATGCAAAAACCAAATCAAATTTTTCTTTCCATTTAAATTCTTCTAAACTTAAGTCTGGCCATGCCTTTTTTACAAATTTTACATTATTTTTGCACTTTGACTTTAAATTTTTTTTGGCATACTCCAGCATATTTTCAGAAATATCTACAGAAGTAACACATTCAGATATTTCCGAAAACTTTCTAGAATAAAATCCTGTACCACATCCTATATCCAATACATTCTTAAATTTACTATTTTTATTTGCTTCAATAAATTCTAGTATAGAGATAAAATCTCTACTCTCTTTTTCCTCTATGTCTTTGCTATTAAACTCTTCAGCCCTTTCATCCCAAAATTTTTCTTCTATATCATATGATTTCTTTGAAATATTCCATAAATTAGAAAAGAAGTCTATATCCATTCTTTTTACCACCCTCGTGTATATTCTTCAATAGGTTCTATTTTGCATCCTATATCAATAGGTTTTGCATAATAAACACAAGTTGTTACAATAGCATCAATTCCTGTTTCAACATAATCCTCAATATTGCTTTCATTAATTCCACCAGCAGCTAATATAACCATAGATGGATTAATATCTTTTAGAATGCTTACATTTTCCTTTAATTTATCGCAGGGAACCTTATCAAATTGAATTCCATCAATTCCATTTTTACAAAGTTCAACTGCATCTTCTAATGAATCAACTTCAGCTATTACTTTTTTTTCACAAACCTTACCTTTAATTTTCTTAATCATCTTAGCTAATTCATGAATACCACCTAAAAAATTTAAATGCTGTTTAAAAATCAGTATAGTCTCCGATAATCCTAATCTATGAGGAAAGCCTCCTCCTGAAACAACTGCTTTTATAGCTAATTCTTTAGTACCAGGTATATTTTTTCTTGTAGTTATAACAGAAACATCTGAATTTATATTAGCTGCCTTATCAACTAATTTCCTTGTTTTAGTGGCAATACCAGAACTGTAGTCAATAATATTTTGACAGATTTTCCATGCCATATGTA
>DAIMMR010000484.1:0-2802 GCA_036720575.1 Clostridium sp. | reverse complement strand
AACATATTGTACTTGTTATGTTCATTAATCAATACTTCTATAGATTTCACTATCAGTTAATCCAACCATCTTACTAAAACATTTAACACAACACTTTCCTTTTTCTTCTTCTCTGTAGGTTATCGTATAACATCCGCAATAATCACATTTAACCTCATTTTCTAGCTCCATATCTATTTCCATATCCATAGCTTCATCATCATAATAAACACAACCAAATTTTAATACATTTGCATTACTGCATAATTCCCAAGTTCCGCATTCCTGACCTATACATTTAGGATGTATCAATTCCATCTTAACCCTCCTTTAACTGTTCAGATGCCATTTGTAACCCTATTAAATAACTTTGAAATCTCATTGGATATACCCTTCCAATATTATAAAACCATTCCCAGTAATCAACATCTAAATCTGATATAAAGTCATCATGTTCATGTACTACCTCAACCCACTCCCATTCTTCACTACAACCCCTTGCACCTTCAAACAACTCTCGCATTTCATCGTGGTCGTATTCTATGCCATAATCCTTTAATTCATTTAACCACTCCCTCAATCTTTTAATTGCTTTATCTGAATCAAAATCATATTTGTCCTCATGGTATGCTTTCAACTTCTCGTGGAAATAACCTAATCCTATATCATTAAATGAATGTATGTCAGCTTTCCAAGTAAGACAAAATACTGCCTCTCCTAAATCTCCAGTAATATAAATCTTATTTCCATCAAATACATATCTTATATAGTAAAATATAGATTCAGGCATTTTCCAATCTAAAACTTTTAAATCTCCATGTTCTGTAAGAGTAGCTATATGGTCTTTAAAGTTTTCTCTAATCCTTTGCTCCGATAATGGATAATTCATCTAAATCCTTCTCCTTTCTTCCTACACATAAATTACATTATGCGACTTCCACCTTCTTCCATTTTCTAGCACTATACACTATCTTCTCTTTACTCCACACCTGTACAAATCTATGTTTGCGTAGTTCTTCACTTACAATTTTATTGCGTTCCTTGTGAGTTTTATATGGTATTGCTTCTGCTACGTTAAGAGACATTTAGTTCAGCTCCTTTAAATACTCGCTATCCTTTACCCCAAAAATCGGTAGGAATAGTATTGCTTCGCGTAAATCATCTTCAATTAGTAAAGGTCTGCCTTGCCCTGAGGATTTAAAGTCATATTTTTCTATGTCCTTAATAAGCTCATAGTATTTATTGTTGATGTAGTAATAGTTATTTTTATAAATAAATACATTGAGATTAATATCCTCACTACAATGTACTAGTTTTGTATTTACTACATTGTCCTTAGGTTTATAGTCATCTAGGATATCTTTAAAATCCTTTCCCAAATTTGATACATTCCCAAAATGGCTCTTTAACATTTCCTCTTCCGGAAATTTACCAAATATATTTAGTAACTTGGTTTTAGTTGACTCAGACAACTCTCTTGCTTTAATCATAACAACACTGTCGCTTATATAGTTAAAGTCACCATACTTACCCCAGATTGCTAAATTTTTACTTAATAATTTATTTACTTTAGTCCAATTAAAGTTCATTTGTTTACACTCCTTTTCAATTCCGCTCTTAGGCTCCTTAAAAATTCCTCCTGCCTTAAGTCCTTCCCGTTAAGGACCTGTAAAACTCTTTCGTCTTGTGTTCCTTCGGCTATAATTCGATAAATTCTTACTGTCTCTTTTTGCCCTTGTCTATTTAGTCTTGCGTTCGCTTGGAGGTACAATTCCAAACTCCATGTTAGCCCAAACCAGATAATAATGCTTCCGCCGTCTTGGAGATTTAATCCGTGCCCTGCTGATGCGGGGTGTGCTAATAGGATTTTAATCTTTTTATTGTTCCAATCCTTAATATCGTGTTCGGTATCTAAAAGTCTTGCGCCCTTAAATTTTTTTAAGATTCTATCCCTATCATGTTTAAAGTTATAGAACACAAGGACTGGTTCCCCATTAGCCTCTTCGATTAATTCCTCTAAGACTTCCAATTTTTTATTGTGAATTTCAATTACTTCCCTTTCATCTGTGTATACTGCTCCGTTTGCTAATTGTAGTAATTTATTTGATACCGCCGCCGCACTTAGGGCTGTTATGTCCTCCTCGTCTAACTCCAATACTGCATTACGTTCCATTTTCTTATAAAGCTCATATTCTTTTTTATCTAATTTAGCTATGCGATCTATGAATAAAGGCTCTTTAAGTTTCAAATAATCCTTTGCTTTCATGGAAATGCATAAATCCTTTAACGTCTCATCTATTTGCTCCTTAGCTCCTTCTCTTAGTTCATACTCGTTATAGCCATGTCGATAAAGGGTATTAAAATACCTTTTTCTAAATTCGGTAAGGGTTTTTCCTAATCTTTGACCCCTATCTAACAAATAGACTTGTGCCCACAGGTCTTCATAGCCGTTAGGTGTGGGTGTTCCTGTAAGTCCAATTATTCTTTTTATAAAAGGTCTTACTTTCCTTAATTCTTTAAATCTTTGACTTTTATTAGATTTAAAGCTGGACAGCTCATCTATAATTACAGTATCGAAATCCCACTTTCTGCCTAATAATTTTACCAACCAAGCTATGTTATCTCTAGTGACGATATAGATATCCCCTTCTTCTTTTAACGCTGCTTCTCTTTGTTTAGGATTTCCCATTATTTTAATTATTTTTAGGCCCTTCAGATGGTCCCATTTTTCATACTCTGTGGTCCAGGTATCGTCTGCCACGCGTTTAGGGGCTATAACTAAAGTCTTGATTTCTTCCAGATAGTCATTCTTTAATTCTTCTA
>DAIMMR010000483.1:0-2807 GCA_036720575.1 Clostridium sp. | reverse complement strand
GAAAATGTAAATAAAATTGATACCGTAATAATTAATTTAAAATATCCACCGGCACCTATGATTGGGGCTAAAGGTGATGGAACTGATGAATCAGGTATTATCCAAAATATTTTGGATAGTTTAAATGAGGGTGATACATTAGAAGTACCACCGGGTGTTTATGCATGTAAAAATATTATTTTAAAAAAATCAATAAGAATTAAAGGGACATATTCACTAAATAATAGAAATTTAAATGTCGGTAGTATATTTAAATTATGTAGTAATGCAGATTTTCTTTTCAAGATAGGTGGTGAAGATTATTTGCATAGTACTGATTCAATGGTTACGGGTATAAATATTGAAGATATTAAGTTTTTTAACGATTTAAACCCATTTTTTCTTACAGACGCTTTATTTGTTGTAGAAGGAGCAGCACTCTGTAATTTTAAAAATGTAATGTTTACTTATTCTAATTCTAGAACATTAAGATTTCGAGTTTTTCACGACTCAAAGTTTGAGAACTGTTTATTTAGAAGGTGCGGAAAACCCAATGAAGATATGATCTATATAGATGAAATTGTAGATAATGACGTTAATTTAAATACTAACAATATAAATTTCAATTTATGCCATTTTGAGGATATATCAGGAAGTTATTTTAAATCTCATTTAAATTCAAATTTAACGTTTTTATCTATTACTGACTGCAAATTTGAAATGCAAAATTTATTTTGGGGGACAAATTCAAAAATTACCTACTTATTTGACTTTGGAAGAGTAACGGGTCTAATATTTACCAATTGTAAATTAACACATTATACGTTAGAGCAATATAAAGGTTTATTTAAAATAGATACAGGAGCATCTAATAGCATTATTTCGAATCAGTTTAATTTTTCTACGTCTATACCGCTGGTTTTAGGAGGGGTAATACCTCCATTCACAAAAGCAACGGTGCTATTTAAAAATAATATTGCGCAGGACGATCCTGTTAATTTAATAATTAATAATTCAACTGCGGCAGTACTTATCGAACCTATAATTGGTGCTTCAAATGACGTGAGAAACAGAAGAGCTGTAGAAGAATTCATAGATTCGCATAAATTGGCTTCTGATCTAAATCTTTTTCAACCCGATAGCTCATCTTTGGGTATTGAACAATCAGTTCAAAAATCCACGGTTAATGCAGAAATTCTAGCAAAATTAGATTTAATGCCATTAAACGGCTACCCCAGTGATATTGAAATTTATGCCAGGGTAAAGTCAACAAATATTGCAGAAAAAATATCATTGTTTATTGACAATATTGAAAAGTCATTTGTTTCAAATATTTCAGATGAATGGGGATTTATACGCTTTTCTGTTGATTTTAATACACTGCAAAGTAATCCTAACGAATTAAGGTTAGTTCATACATCTAATACTGGTGAAATTTTTTTTGATGGTATATATGTAGTTAAAAAAGGCACTATTAGTATGAGTTCATATCCAACAACAGGTATATGGAAAAAAGGTGATAGAATTATAAATAATAATCCTGCTGTTGGACAACCCAAAAGTTGGATTTGTACGGTAAGTGGTACCCCTGGGACATGGATATCAGAAGGAAACTTATAGGAGGTAATAAAAATGGCGTTGAGTAAAAATATAGTATTAGGCAATGGATTAACGGTTGACAATTCTTATATAAGAATAGACACTATAAGTGGATATAAAAGTGGTTTAGATATATCGGTAAATTCTTATGTATCAAGACAAGATTTTAAAGATGGTAAAGGATATTTAGAACAAAAGTTTTATAATTTTGTCCCAAATGTAGACGATAATGCTAAGAACTTTATAAAGCAGGGATATGAATATTTAAAAACGCTAGATGAATATAAAGACGCAATTAGTATATTGGAGGAAGGGCAAGTGCCTTGATGAAATTTTATTTCCATATAATATATAATTTGATATAATTATATATTATATGGTCAGAAAAGGGGATCTAAAATGGGATTAATATTTAAAAAAATATTAAGAGAAATAAAGTTTTATTTTCGAGATGTATTCATAAATGGAATTGCGGCATCTAATTTTATTCCTATATTTATTCGTATTCCAATATATAAAATTTACGGAATTAATATTAAAACTAAATTAATTAGGAGTGGATGTTTTTTTGGTAGTTCAAGAGTATCGATTGAGAAAGGAACTTTTATTAACTATAATTGTTTTTTTGAGGCTACAAATAAAATAAAAATAGGTAAAAATTGTGCGTTAGGAATGAATGTAACGTTTTGTAACTCGAATCATATTTATTATGACCCCTTGCGTAGGGCTGGTGCTGTTAAAAGTGGTCCGATAGATATAGGTAATGGCTGCTGGATTGGTGCTAGAGTAATAATTTTACCTAATGTTAAAATAGATGATGGTTGCATAATTGCGGCTGGGGCAGTTGTAACAAAAAATTGTGAGCCAAATGGATTATATGCAGGTATTCCAGCTAGAAGAATTAGAGATTTACCAATTAAAAATGTAATAAAAGAAGTAATTTAATAAATGAGGGTAAATATTTTGAGTTTACAAATATTTTTTCAATGGCATAAATTATTACATATTATATTGCCAATAATAATTATTGTTATACTTCAAAAACAACTAGGGTTATTAAAAATTTGTATTATTGTATTTATAGCTGGTTTATTTAAAGAAGCGCGGGATATTGTAATTATAGTAGACCCGTTATTAGAATCGATAATAGATATAGTTTTAAATATAATTGGTATATCGCTAGGGATTATTGCAGTTAAAATAAAAAATTAATTTAATAGGCAAAAGAA
>DAIMMR010000482.1:0-2819 GCA_036720575.1 Clostridium sp. | reverse complement strand
TACATATAATTCTCAAATTATCTTTTGTAAGATTTCTTCTGCCTGTTTCTATTGCTGAAATTGTCTTATCCGATAAAAAACTTAATTGTGCTAATTCTTGCTGTGTCATTCCTTTCTCTTCCCTAGCTTCTTTCATTGCGGTTCCTATCATTCTTTATGTCACCTCCCTTCGCTGTAGAGTTTTAGATAGATATTTTTTGAAATGTAGATTTTTACATATTTGTATCTACATCAAATTTTGATATATTTAAGTTAACTAAATGAGTTGGCTATACTACTTCCTTTTTTGATTTCGGTTTCCTCTGGCTCTAGTAGCTTACTTATTGGTACTTCTAGGGCTTTGGATAGTTTTAGTGCTTGTTCAACATTTGCTATACTTTTGCCAGTTTCTATATCACTAATCGTAGTTTGCGGTATGCCGGTTTTTTCGGTTAAAAATGCTTGTGACCATTTAAGCTTAGTTCTCATTTGTCTAAGTTTTTTACCGAACATTATTAAGAACCTCCTTTTCACTTCTTAACGACGCATCGTTAAGATTATTATATTATTACTTTTATAATTTGTCAACGATGTATCGTTAAAAATTTTTCTATTATTTTGATATAATTGTTTTAACGGTAATTCGTTAACAGGTGGTGTTATTATTGAACATATCAGAAGCTACGGCTGAAAGAATCATTGAACTATGCAAAAATAAAAACATAAGTGTAAATAAACTTGCGTCTATTTCGGGACTCACACAATCAACTGTTGATAGTATAATTAATGGTAAAAGTAAGAATCCTCAACTTAAAACCATTTTAAAAATATGCTATGGTGTTGAAATTCCTTTGTATGAGTTTTTTAAATCACCTGTTTTTCAAAATATTGATTTTGATATTTAACTAGGTGGTGATACTATAAAAAGGAATATTATTAAAATTTTTAATACCGAATTAAATATGGCTACACTTGTTGCATCTGCAGTTTCTGTAGTTTTTGGGATATTTGTTAATAATTTATCTTCTGATAAACCTATTTCTATAAAAATTTTTAGTGCCTATGTTTGTATAAGCCTTTTTATTATTTGGTTTTTATTAATAAAAATATTTTCACCTGATGTAACATACACACTAGCAAATACATTAATCCTAAGAAGATTTTGTACAGATGCAGCAGGTAATATATTTGCAATATTAAGTCCTTGTAATTATGTTTCTAGAGATACATATCTTACATTTTTTTACTTAGACAATAGTATAGAAACATATTTAGCTACAGGAATAATTTCAAATATTCAAACTAACGGATTAATTAAAGTAGACTTATTAGATGATTTAACTCAAAATCTTTATTTAAATAAAATGCAGTCAAATGATATAACTTTAATAAAATCCATAATAGTAAAACCAATAATTACAAATAGTTTTATAGAAAGAGGTAATTTAAATGTCTGATGATATTCGTGTTATAAAAGTAATAGATCAATATAAAATAGTAATAAATAAAGGTACTGAAACTGGTATTAGTAAAAATCAAAACTTTTTAATATATAGTGTAGATGATGAACCTCTCATAGACCCTGTTACTAATGAAAACTTAGGATATTTAGAAAATGTAAAAGGTAGAGGAACTGTGTTGCATCTACAGCCAAAGGCTGCAACGTTAATATCGGCTTCTTTTACTAAACCGTCTGAAATAGTGAAGACACAAAAAGATCGATTTAATTTTACAACTTCAATTACTAGAGAACCTATTGAAGCTGAACGTCTACCATTTGAAAATGTGGAAGTTGGCGATTTAGTTAAAATTATTTGATTATAAACTTACTAACCAATATTCCTATTACTACACATATGCTTGATGAGGCATACAGGGAGTATCTTTTTGCTTCATTCTCATTTTTACTTTTAGAGCCTAAATAAAGATTAATTATTCCCAGTATGCCAAAGAAAGCAATCATTACATACTGTATATCCATCACACGACCTCCTTTGCTTCGTTTAGCCCCAAAAGTTCGCTTACTGGAACCTGTAAGGCTTTGGAGATTTTGTTTAATGTTTTTAGTGTAGGATTTAAGGCTTTACCATTTTCTAAATCAGCAAGATACCCTATTGCAACGTTACTTTTACTAGACAATGCTTGCAAAGTAAGTCCTTGTGAAATCCTAATTCGTTTTATGTTATTCATTTTATTTGTAACCTCCTTGTATTTATAATAATAGTCGTTGTGAGCGAAAATGTACACAGTAATTTTAGTCGTTATTTTCGACTAAAAAGAATATTATATATGTTTTTCTTCCTTTATCTTGCGTTTTCTCAAAATTTCATTTATCATAAAATTATATTATTTCGTTATAAACGAAAATTAACGAGGTTATCAAAATGTACGACAACAACTATATTGGTAATAAAATTAAATCTTTACGTAATCAGTTAGGCATGAAAACTACAGCCTTTGCTAAATTAATAAACAGCTCTACTGGATATATTTCAGATATTGAAAGTGGACGTTCAATTCCTTCAATACCTAAATTAATAACCATTTGCCAGGCTTTAAATATAACCTTAGCTGGATTTTTTAATGAAGGTGATGAACCCACCCCACTTACTCCCGAAATAAAAGAATTAGTAGATGGAGCCAAAAATCTTAATCAAGAGCAATTAGAATTACTATCTAAGTTCATACAATCCCTAAAATAAATTCTGAAAGGATATGATATAAATGTCTTCTACCGAAAAACTATTACAACAAATACTTGATTCCCAAAATAAAACCAATGAACGTCTTGATAAACTCGAATCAAAATTTGATGGACTTCAATCTCAAACATCCGAAAA
>DAIMMR010000481.1:0-2827 GCA_036720575.1 Clostridium sp. | reverse complement strand
TTAGTAAAAAATAATGGCTGGTTTGTTAAACCAGCCATTGATTTTAGGGAGTATCGGTATGTTAGAAAAATTAATGGAGTTAATAGATAAAAACTGTAATAATGTAGATAAAAAAATAGTAGAAAAGGCTTATTATTTTGCCGATGAAGCTCATAAAAAACAGAAAAGGGAATCTGGAGAACCTTATATAAGCCATCCTGTAGAAGTAGCTTATATATTGGCAGAAATGGGACTCGATACTAGTACCATAGTAGCAGGACTCCTTCATGACGTAATAGAAGATACACAATTTAGCTATGAAGACATAGAAAAGGAATTCAGTGTAGAAGTTGCAAACTTAGTAGAAGGTGTTACTAAATTGGGCAAAATAGAATGTAAAACTAAGGAAGAGCAGCAAGCTGATAACGTTAGAAAGATGCTCCTTGCAATGGCAGATGACATAAGAGTAATACTTATAAAATTAGCAGATAGACTTCATAATATGAGAACACTTAAATACATGCCTGTGAAAAAACAGAAAGAAAAAGCAAAAGAAACTTTTGACATATATGCACCTCTTGCGCATAGGCTTGGAATGTCTAAAATTAAATGGGAACTGGAGGATTTAGCTTTTAGGTATATAAATCAAAATGAATATTATTTTATAGTTAGAAAAATTGATGAAAAAAGAGTAGAAAGAGAAAAATATATTGATGAAATAATATCTCAATTAAAAGATAATCTTAAAAAATCGGGAATAGATTCAGAAATTGAAGGAAGACCAAAGCATTTTTATAGTATATATAGAAAGATGGTAAAGAAAAATAAAACTATAGATCAAATTTTTGATTTAACAGCTGTAAGAATTTTGGTAAATACAGTAAAGGATTGTTATGCTGCACTGGGAATAGCACATACTATATATAAACCTATGCCAGGAAGATTTAAAGATTATATTGCCATGCCGAAACCAAATATGTATCAGTCGTTACATTCTACAGTTATAGGGCCTCAGGGAAAACCTTTTGAAATACAGATAAGAACTTTTGAAATGCATAAAACTGCAGAATATGGAATAGCAGCTCATTGGAAATATAAAGAGGGTGTTGAAACTTCAAAGGATATAGATAAAAAGCTTACCTGGCTTAGAGAAATTTTGGATTGGCAGAGAGAGACTTCGGATGCAGAAGAGTTTATGGAAAGATTTAAAATAGATTTATTTTCAGACGAGGTGTTTGTGTTTACTCCTAACGGAAAAGTAATAAACTTACCTTATGAAGCAACCCCCATAGATTTTGCATACAAAATACATACTGATATAGGAAATAGTTGTGTAGGTGCAAAAGTAAGTGGTAAGATGGTTCCTCTTGATTATCATTTGAAAACTGGAGAAATTGTGGAAATTCTTGTATCAAGTACTCCTAAAGGCCCAAGTATTGACTGGCTTAATATAGTAAAAAGTAACCAGGCAAAAAGCAAAATAAGGTCTTGGTTTAAAAAAGCTAAAAGAGAAGAAAATATAGTAAAAGGAAAAGACCTTCTTGAAAGGGAAACAAAAAAGCAAGGATATAATTTTGGAGAAATTGCAAAGAAGAAAATCCTAGATACAGTTCTTAAAAGATATAATATGAATTCTGTAGATGATTTGTATGCTTCTGTAGGAATTGGTGCTGTACCCTCTTCTACTATAGTTTCGAGAATAAAAGATATTTATATGAAAACTTCAAAGATGGATGAAATTGACTGGAAAAAGATTCAAGAGAATCTGGATCAACCTATGGGTAAGTCTCATAAAGCAGGAAAAAAATCTCCAGGGATAATAGTAAAGGGTGAAAGCAATGTGTTAGTCAGATTTGCCAAGTGCTGTAATCCTGTTCCAGGCGATGACATAATAGGGTATATAACAAAGGGAAGAGGAGTGTCAATCCATAGAAAGGATTGTAAAAATGCAGAATTCTTATTAAAGAATAAAGATAACATGGTGGTTGAAGTTTCCTGGGGAAGACCAAAAGGAGCAGAGTATATTGCTCAGATTAAAATAGAAGCTGAAGATAGGGGAAAACTTTTGGCTGAATCTATGGAAGTTATAAGTAATAGTAAGACTTCACTTTATGCTGTAAATGCTAAGCCAGTAAAAAATGGATTGGCTGTTATAGATATAAAATTAAAAATATCAAATGTAGATGACTTAAAAGATGTAATGAAAAAGTTTAGAAAATTAGAGGGAGTTATTCAAGTTTATAGAACCAAAAATTAAGGAGATATGTTATTATGAGAGCAGTAGTTCAAAGAGTCAATAGCTCTAAGGTTGAAGTGGAAGGAAAGGCTATAGGACAAATACAAAAAGGGTTAAATGTACTCTTGGGAATATCTAAAGACGATACAGATGAGGATATAATTTATATGAGGGACAAAATATTGAACCTCAGAATATTTGAAGATGAAAATGGAAAACTCAATAAATCTTTGCTGGATGTAAAAGGAGAAATAATTATAATTTCTCAGTTTACTTTATATGGAGATTGTAGAAGAGGCAGAAGACCCAGTTTTATAGAAGCCTTGGGTGGGGATGAAGCTGAGAAAATATATGAAAAATTTGTAGGCCAATGTAGAGATTTAGTAGGCAAGGTTGAAACAGGAGAATTTGGTGCAGATATGTTAGTGAGTATAGAAAATGATGGACCCGTCACTATTATGATAGACAGCAAGAAAAAGTTTTAGTAAATCTAGTAAACTGCAGTGGCTAATTATTCAATTTTTATACATAGACAATTTTGACTTAATATAAGCAAATTGCGAAGCAACTTTTCAGAGGACAATTGACAGAGGACAGAGGACAATGAAGGTG
>DAIMMR010000480.1:0-2830 GCA_036720575.1 Clostridium sp. | reverse complement strand
TATGTTCTTCAATATATTTTTTTATATAGGATGAAATTATTTGTACAACTTCAGAAAGAGAGAGAAAAGATGAATCTATCTCTACAGCATCTTCTGCCTTTACAAAAGGTGATGAGGATCTATGTGAATCTATATGATCTCTTTTAATTATATCATTTAGTATTTCGTCATAGTTTACAGATATATTTTTTTCACTCAGTTCATTATATCTTCTTTTAGCTCTTTCCTCTGGATTGGCAGTTAAAAAAAATTTTAAAGGTGCATTTTTTAAAACAACACTGCCAATATCTCTTCCATCCATAATTACATTATATTCTCCTGCCATCTGCTGTTGCAACTTTACAAGTAATTTTCGAACATCAGAAATTGCAGCATAATTGGATACAGTATTGCTTATTGTAGGATGCTTTATACTTTCAGTTAAGTCTTCCCCATTTACAATTAACTTCTCTCCTTCAAAATGCATTTTAAGTGATTTTGTGATTTCACATACTTTATTTACGTCTGTGTAGCTTATATTTTGCCTTATACACATAAGAGTAACTGCTCTATACATAGCTCCAGTATTTATGTACATAAAATTAAATTTTTGGGCTACTATATTTGCTATGGTGCTTTTACCTGCAGCTGCAGGTCCATCTATTGCTACAGATACTTTCAAAATGTTATTCCGCCTTTCTTAAAATAGTCCATATAAGGATAAAAATTTACATATCCACATTCTATTATAATTCTATATAAAACTATAAAATCCTTTATTTTATGATATTATATAAAATTAGTTATTTTCTTTAATATGACCAATATCATTTCCTGCTAAAAAACCGGTAGATAAAGCAATTTGCATGTTAAATCCTCCCGTATAAGCATCTACATCTATTACTTCTCCACCAAAATACAAATTTGAAACTATTTTAGATTTCATATTAGATGGATCTATTTCTTTAACAGTTATACCGCCAGAAGTTACTATAGCTTCAGCTATAGGACGAAGTCCTTTTATATTCATTGATAAATTTTGAAGCAAATTTACTAATGTATGTCTTTCAAGTTTTGTTATGGAATTAACTTTTTTATTTGGATCTATATTACTTAAACTTACAATTACATCTATTAATTTTTTAGGAAGCAGATCATCTAAAGAATTTTTAAAACTTTTATTTGAATACTTAAAAAAGTCTTTTTGTATTCTTTTGTCTAATTCTTCAAAGGTAAGAGCAGGTTTTAGATTTATAACTGCTTTTAAATTATGTTTGCTCTCTACAACCCTACTTCCACTTAATACTATAGGACCAGAGATACCAAAATGGGTAAACAACATTTCTCCAAATTCCTTATATAATGTATTTTTTTTAGGATCTAGTATACTTAGCTCTACATTCTTTAAAGAAAGTCCCTGGAGAGACTTAACCCAATCATCACTTATTTCTATTGGTACTAAAGCGGGATTTATAGGTGTTATAGTGTGACCTAAATCTTTTGCCATTTTGTAACCATCCCCGGTAGAACCGGTTTGGGGATAAGACATTCCCCCTGTACACAGTATAAAATAATCACCCTCCATTATGGAATTATCTTTAAGCTGAATTGATTCTATACGATTTTCTCTATAGATAAATTTTGTAACTTGGGAGTTTAATTTTATAACAACCCCCTTTCTAAGCAACTCTTTTTCCATAGCACCAATTAAGTCTGATGATTTATCAGATTCAGGAAAAACCCTATCTCCTCTTTCAACTTTCAATTTAACTTTTAAATTATTGAAAAAATTTATAGTATCATTGTTTGTAAACGAATAAAGAGAACTGTATAAGAAATTCGGATTTCGGAGAATGTAATCAAAAAATTCACTTATATCTTTTGAATTGGTTATATTACACCTTCCTTTTCCCGATATAAACATTTTTTTACCTAACTTGTTGTTCTTTTCGACTAAAATGACATCATTATTTTTTGCTGCATTTATGGCTGCCATCATACCAGAAGGGCCACCACCAATTACTATTACTTTTGACATTAATCTACACACCTTATTTTCTCATATATAATACATATAGTACTTCTATTATAGTAATATACTGTAATCATTTATTCAATATGAATATGATATATATTGATAATAAGGCATTTTCAAAGAAATAACTAGTCAGTATGCTAGCCTATTTTTTATCATACTGCGTCGGTAGAACCCTTAGATAGGATTCACTATCTGCGGAACCTGCCTCCTTGTCTGAT
The DNA here is from genome assembly GCA_036720575.1 of Clostridium sp. Lineage (GTDB taxonomy): Bacteria > Bacillota > Clostridia > Clostridiales > Clostridiaceae > Clostridium_B. The sequence goes on along the minus strand of DAIMMR010000480.1, from coordinate 595 downwards.
AAACAAAGTTCTTGGCACCTGATGCTTAGAAATTGTTATCCAGGGACATAGCCGCTCTTTACTCACACTTGGGAAAGTGTGAGTATTAGAGCGGGTTAGTCATCGGATAAAAAATATTCGTCGCATCTTTGACTTGTTATTTTCTTTCAAATGCCTAATCTAAAATGGACAAATTCAAAATAAATTCGTCCCTTATAGAAAATTCATCTTTAATTTTGGTCTCTAAAAGAATATACTTGGTATTCTTTCCAAATGTCTTCTAAATCTGAAAAAGTGGAAGATATTTTATCCTTTTCCTGCATACCTACAGCTACAATTAAAGCATTAATTACACTTAAAGGTGCAACTAGTGAATCTACAAAAGAAGCCATATTACTCTGGGCTATTAATGTGTAATCTGCTCTTGCTGCAAGTGGTGATAGAAGACTATCTGTAATGGCAACTACTTTTGCATTTCTACTTTTAGCAAATGTTAAAGACTCAATAGTCCTTACTGCATATCTTGGAAATCCTATACCTATTACTAAATCATCTTCAGTTAAATTTATCATCTGTTCAAAAATATCACTTATTCCATATCCAACAACTTTTACAT
>DAIMMR010000479.1:0-2833 GCA_036720575.1 Clostridium sp. | reverse complement strand
ACAATACTTATCCACATGCCAATAAAATGAAGCTTTCTTGGTTTAGTGCACCTATCCATGGACATTACAGGTGGAAATATTAGCTCAAATAGATGTCGTTATCCCAAAAGCAAAAATGTTGCATAAAGTTACAATATAGTATAATTATTATAAATTCATTAAAGATTTATTTTATATTTTGTGTTTTCACTAATGTCTCTTTTCTCTATAAATAATAAGTCCATTCATTAGATCTAAAATATTGATTACTCCTAATCCCTTAATCAATACCTTATTTTTCATATTACAATTCACATACTTTTAATAAATTATATAAGTATAAGTTAAAAATTCATATAATATTTATTTACTTTTATAATTTATAATGTAAAATGGTAATTGTGCTCGGATAAGGGGGGGTATTATTGATGAATGATGAACTTACGAAAAAGATTGATAAACTGCAAGATATTTTAAATAATGCTTGCATTTATGGAGACAAAGACACGATTTTAGAAATTAGCTGCTCCCTTGATAAGCTTATTGTTGAATATATTAAAGATGATATAAATTCGAAATTATCTAATATAAGAAAACCCTATAAGTGATTAGTCTAATATGTCCCCCTTATGGTATACAGATCAAATTTTTTATTTGATCTGTATACCATAAGGGGGCATTTTTATCCAATGGCTACCACTCCATATACCTCTGGATAAATTCTTCTAAGGCTCAGGTGGAGGGAGGTATTCCTCATAAGCAAACTCCACCTGTATCTAAAAATCGCTTTATGGCTTTGCTGTAATTGCTATACCATTCTCAGATGGATTGTAATTGTAATAGAAAATAATTTGACCATCCTCTGTAACACCTAAAATGCAAACTTGTGCAGCCTTAACTGAAATTATTTCTGGTTCAAGCTCAAGAGTTTTAAGATTAAGCCTGCTTATATAATAAATACTATTTGCCTCATCTTCGTAATCCAATTTACAGGTTACAAAAGCAGCATAATTTTTACCTGTATAGCACATACTTCCACCTCTTATAAAATCAGTGTTTCCTGTATTTTTAATTGGTATTTCAGTAACAGCCCCAGTTTTAAAATTTAGGTAGAAAGTTTTAATTTTGCCTGTCCCACTTTCATGACCATTTACATCAAGGATTCCACTATCCCAATAAGCCCCATAAGTTGTGCTGTTTTCTGAATCTATAGCTTCTTTCATTGTACCGGATTGCATATCATATACAATTATACCATTAGTATAATCATATCCCGACATTGTACTTAAAATCTTTGTTTCATCTGCTGCAAAACGCGGATAAAGATGAACTGAAAGTATTTCCCCAGAAGGTGCATTTTCTTTAGCTGATTTTATTAGAAGCTTTACACTATGATTTTCAGAATCCATTAGTTTCAAACCTTCATCATCCGAAAAAACAAATCTCTTTAAATCACTGCTTACATCTAATCCATGGGGATTTCCTTTATATGGTATAGAAATACTTTTTTCCTTCTTGCTGTTTAAATCTTTATCCACAATTATTAGTTTATCATTTAACTTTACAACTATATTATCACCAAAAATCCTTAAACCGCAGAATTTATCACTTTTAACATTTTCAGCAGCAACAAAGGATTTTATTACCTCCATATTAGATTTATCTACATACATTAACACTATATCTTTTCCTGCATTATAACCATTGCAAAATAACAATTTCCCGTCAATTTCCCCTACCAATGTAATAGCTCCCAAATCTCCGTTATATCCTTTTATTTTTTCAAACTTTTTGCAATCACCTGTTACTTTAACAAGGTTATTATTAACCCAATCCCATCTTCCATTTACAAAATATAAACTCCCATCACTGCGTTCTTTCAAAGTATAAGTTTCTGTCATTTTAACTCGTTTTGTCTTATAATCATCATATTCTAACAAAGTAACTTTATATGTGCCGTCAGAGTCTTTCTCTACATCTGAAAGGTGTATGCCCCAAGCATTTTTCTCGTTATATTTTGTATGCCACTTACCACGACTTGTCATAATAAATGCCTTTTTTGCATCATTATAATATTCTTTATTCATGTGAGAAACATCAATTTCATCAATGTTAAAATAACGTTTTGCGTATTCATTTGCAGTTTTAAGCGGAAATAATAAACCATTTACATCATCATTTTTTAAAAGATTCCCCTCTCCATTTTCAGCAACATATCTATTAAAACAATAACCCGCAATATTAATTGGATCTATTTCCTGTGGTGAATTAAAAAACTGTGTATTGCTCACATTTGCAATCGTATCAATAATATAGTCATCCCAAATCTCCTCAAGTATTTTAGGGTCAGTAATCTTTTCACTTGTGATCTTATGACCATTTTTTGAAATGTAATTATATATATTTGAATGCACAGATTTAGGAATAGTATAATATCTATACTCCCCATTGTCTGAAATCATTGCTAAAGCTTCATCACCATAAAATCTTATCTCATGGCTTTCATCTATTTTAAACCATAAATCACTTGAAAGCTCAATGGGAGACGATTGTTCCTTCTTCTTCCACTTATTCACTTTAAATAATTTAGTTAAATCTGCTTTTGAACTCATCTCGTATTTTCCGTCTTTTGTAAAAGCAGTAACAGTATCCTTATTTTCAAGTAAAGATAATTCTTTATTTAATAAAAGCAATTCCGGATTTTTATTTTTGGGGTTGCTAAGAAGTAATAAGCCTGCACATACTAGTGCTAAAACAGCAATAATTATAGCTATAGTCTTTGTCTTTTTAAACCTCATGATATCCTTCACTCTTTTCTTTACATTACTTTCACCAAATGCCAATAATCCGGCAG
>DAIMMR010000478.1:1002-2840 GCA_036720575.1 Clostridium sp. | reverse complement strand
GTTAAAGTAGTATTCCATCTGTTCCATTTTCTGCCTTTATGCATTGAAATCACCTTGTATAATGAACATATAGTAAAAATTCATTATACTTTTCCTTTCTTAAAGATTTTTACTATAATTATCATAAGACGCTGTGGATTAGTTTTATCACCTATAGCTAGACTATTTTAATTGAGGATCTAACCACCGTCTTATGCTTATTTGTTAATTAGTTAGATAACGCATGACGTTTTATATAGAGCAAGGATACATTTAGCATAAGATTTGTGGAACATAGCGGATTAATACTATAAAGGAGTTGTTCTTATGATTTATGTTGGCATTGATGTAGCTAAAGATAAACATGATTGTTGTATTATTGATTCAGATGGTGTTATTTATCATGATTCTTTACGTATATCCAATTCCCATGAAGGTTTTGAAAAACTATATTCTTCAATACTTTCTGTCCTACCTAACAAGGATATCTCTAACGTAAAAATAGGACTTGAATCAACAGGTCATTATAGCACTAATCTCCAAAACTTTTTGTATGCTAAAGGTTTTAAATTATCAATTCTTAACCCTTTAGCTACAAGTCTTTTCCGTAAGGCCCAAACCCTTAGGAAAACTAAAACCGATAAAACCGATGCTTTAGTTATTGCTAAAATGCTCTTTTCTGATGATACAAAATCCTATTCTCCTGTATCATACCAGATTCAAGAGCTAAAGTCACTAACTAGACACAGATATCGTTTAATTGGTTATCGCTCCAAGTTAAAAGTATCAATAACAAGGCTTATAGATATTATTTTCCCTGAATTACCTAAATACGTTTGGTCTATACATCAGAGTTCTTCTTATAGCCTCCTATCGGAACTTCCAGGTCCAAAGGATATAGCTAATTGCCATCTAACTAAGCTTACTAATATTTTGAGTAAAGCTTCTAGAGGTAAATATGGAAAATGTAAAGCTATCGCTTTAAAGGAAGCTGCGAGTACTTCTATTGGAACTAGTACTAGATCTTTATCTTTTGAACTACAGCAAACTATTAGGTTAATTCAATCAGTTCAATCTGAAATTGATGCTTTAGACCTTCAAATAAAAGAAGTTGTTACCGAAATAAATTCTCCTATAATGAGTATTCCTGGAATCTCATATACCTTAGCCGCTATTATACTAGCTGAGATTGGAGATATTGCGAGATTTACTGAACCAGCTAAACTGTTAGCTTTTGCCGGTTTAGATCCATCTACGTATCAATCTGGTAAATATACAGCTTCACATACACCAATGGTTAAGCGTGGCTCTACTTATCTTCGCTGGGCTATCCTTATTGCATCTAGAACTGTTTCTATGAGAGACTCTACTTTTGCTGAGTATCTGTCAAAGAAACAGGCTGAAGGTAAGCATTATTATGTTGCTATGAGCCATGTTGCTAAAAAACTAATACGTGTTATTTTTCATCTTTTAAAAACCAACACTACATTTGTTCCACAAATGTAAATATTATTTTAAATGTAATTTTTTTAAAAGTAATCTTTGATTGCTCTTTTTGTCATGCTCTTTTTTATTAATTAAACATTAATCAAACAACTATAAAAATCTTTTAACTTTTACTTGACTTCATATAGTTAGTCTCTTTCTACTTTAATTATTTTTTACCTATATTTATTTATTACTCATAGAATTATTTTCATAGGCTTTTGTATACTATTTCCTGTCATGGTTATAATATTTAAATGTTACATGGAGGATAGGTTATGATTAACTGGTTAATTATTTTATTAATTTTATTTCTTATCTTTATAATTCCCTTTCCTATTAAAATTTATTTTATGTATAACATGGATGAACTT
>DAIMMR010000478.1:0-926 GCA_036720575.1 Clostridium sp. | reverse complement strand
AAAAAAGCTTAAATATAAGAAAATTTACATTTAAGCAAATAAAATATATACTTCAAAATTTAAAAAACAATACCTTGAAACCTAGTATAAATATGTCCATAGAATTAACCTATGGTGTAGATGATGCTGCACTTACAGGCATACTATATGGCATAATATACAATATATATTCTTATGTACAATATTACACCTACTCCTGTTTTAAAGTAAAAGATATGAAATTAAATCTTTATCCTGAATTTAATAAAAAAATAATTGATGCAAAAGTAAACAGTATAATTTATATAAATTTAGTCAAAATTATCTATATGTTCATTATTATATTTAAGGGCATACATAGTGCAAATAAAGATTCAAATAACTGTGTAACAAAAATTAATAATATATAGCTAGGGAGGTATTATAATGGAAAATCATCCAATTGAAAATTTAATGAAGAGCACCATGGAAAGCATCAAAAACATGATAGATGTTAACACTATAGTAGGAGACCCGGTAGAATCAAAGGATGGCTCTTTGATAATTCCAATTTCTAAAGTGTCCTTTGGTTTTGCTTCCGGTGGAAGTGAGTTTAGCACTTGTCTAAATAGCGATAATGCAAAATATCCCTTTGGAGGAGGTTCTGGAGCTGGAGTCTCTGTTAAACCAGTAGCCTTTTTAGTGATTAAATGTGACTCAATAAGGCTTCTTCCTATGGAACAAAACAATTCTTATGATAGAATCATTGATTCAGTTCCTCAAATAATGGATACAATAAAAAACTTTATAAAAAAAGATGATGATAAAGAAAAAAATTCTCTTGATAATGATGCATCACCTATAGAATAGAAAAAATATTTGCATAATAATAGTGCAGTAAGATTAAAAATCTTCCCTGCACTATTTCTTCTCAATTTCCTTTATAATATTCTCCTCTAATAATTCAT
>DAIMMR010000477.1:0-2843 GCA_036720575.1 Clostridium sp. | reverse complement strand
TGAGTTTCCCTCTGTCATTTTTTTCAAAACGGTATGTGTGAGCAAAGTGGTCTATAGCTGCTTTTGTTGAACAATAAAGGGCATAACCGGGAAGGGGGACATGGCTTACTGCAGAACAGGTTATTACTACAGTATGACGCCTTCCCTTATTTAGCTCTTTCATTTTTTCAAAGGAATATATTGGTGAAATCACATTTGTTTTAAAAATACTTTCTATATGATCCCAATCAGCTTTGTTTAGTTCTTCGCAATAGGCAAAACCTGCATTTGCAATGAATAGATCTATTCCTCCCATATTTTTTAGAGCAAAATTAAATAATTTATCTATATTTTCTTTCTGAGATACATCACATTTATAGGGAGTTATTTTATTATTTATATCAGGTATATTTTCTATGTTTCGTCCTACTGCAATAATTGTAGTATCATATTTTGCTAGCATTTTCAAGAGCTCTCTTCCAATACCAGAAGAAGCACCTGTAATTATAATTCGTTTTCCATTTAAGTTCATAGTATCCTCCTTTAACTAATTCAACTTTCGCACATATAAAATTTTGATTTAATATAAGAAGATTGCGAAACAATTTGATTAGTTGAGAATTGAGAGTGGAAAGTGGAGAGTTAATGTGGATTTTTTTCCGTTACACTACAAAAAATCAACCTTCATTCTCAACTCTCAATTTTCAACTTTCAACTGCAAAAGTTGAGTTATTAATAGTATACTATTTTGAAAAAGTATTAGGACAAAAAAACATAAAAAATTGTAAAATTACCATTGACAATAGAAAAAAATAGGTATATATTGAAACCATAATAAAACTTAATAAAGTTAAACTTTCGGGGCAGGGTGAAATTCCCGATCGGCGGTATAGTCCGCGAGCTTTTATAGCATGAACTGGTTTAATTCCAGTACCGACAGTAAAGTCTGGATAAAAGAAAGTAAAGATATAGTTTAAGCTATATTTTTATGTGTTTTGTAATTTTATTCCCTGAAAGTTGTTTCAGGGAATTTTTATATGCAAAATTTCAAGAAAATTGGGAGCTTTATAAGTATATAATGTTATATTTTTATAAAAAAGTAAATAAATATATAATTTAAATTATGGAAGTGAATCTTATGGAAAAAGAAAATACAGATGAACAGTATATGAAAGAAGCTTTAAAATTAGCTGCAGGTGGAAAAGGATTTGTGAATCCAAACCCCCTTGTGGGAGCTGTGATAGTAAAAAATGGAAAGATAATAGGAAAAGGTTATCATAAGTTTTTTGGAGGCCCTCATGCAGAAGTATATGCACTTAGGGAAGCAGGAGACAATGCAAAAGGTTCAGATTTGTATGTAACTTTAGAACCTTGTTCACATTATGGAAAAACTCCTCCTTGTGCAAAAGCTATAGTAGAAGCTGGAATAAAAAAGGTAGTAATAGGAAGTGTAGATCCAAATCCTCTTGTATCAGGAAGAGGTGTAAAAATTTTAAGAGATAAAAACATAGAGGTAGTTACCGGGGTTATGGAAAGAGAAGCTGCAAAAATAAATGAGATATTTATGAATTATATAAAATCAAAGGTACCTTTTGTAATTTTAAAAGCTGGAGTTACTTTAGATGGGAAAATAGCTACAGCTAGTGGTGAATCTAAATGGATAACAGGTGAGAAATCAAGGTTAAAAGTTCACCAAATGCGAAATAGAGTTATGGCAATTATGGTGGGAGTAGGTACTGTAATTTTAGATGACCCTCTTTTAACTACGAGGCTTGAAGAAAAGTGCAAAAGTCCTAAGGCTATAATTGTAGACTCAAAGCTGAGAGTACCTGTTGAAGCTCAAATTTTTAAAACTTCTCATGAAAGGGAAATAATAATAGCATGTACAGAAAAATTTGATAAACACAAGGCAGAGTCTTTAAAATCTATGGGAGTAAATATAGTTGCCTGTCCAGAAAATAAAGAAGGAAGGGTGGATTTAAAATATTTAGCTAAAAAACTTGGAGAGATGGGTATAGATAGTGTACTTATTGAGGGAGGCGCAGAACTTAATTTTTCTGCACTTAAGTCTGGAATTGTAAATAAAGTTATTTATTTTATTGCACCTAAAATACTTGGAGGTAAGAATGCTAAAACTTCAGTTGAAGGACATGGAATTGAAAATCTCTCAGACAGTATAAAACTAAAAGATATATATGTAGAAAATGTAGGAGAGGATATTATGATACAAACCTATGTAATGAATGCTGAAAATTAGAAAGAAGGGATAAACTTGTTTACTGGTCTGGTAGAAGAAATAGGAGAAATATTGAAAGTATCAAAAGGAAGAAATTCTTCAAAAGTGTGTATAAAGGCAGAAAGTTTACTAGATGGAGTTAAACTAGGAGATAGTATTGCCGTAAATGGAACTTGTGTCACTGTAGTTGATTTAAAAAAAGATTCTTTTACTGTAGATATTATGGCTGAAACTTTGAGAATGAGTAGTTTAAAAGATTTAAAGATAGGAAGCAAAGTTAACCTGGAAAGGGCTCTAAGGCTTGGAGACAGATTAGGTGGACATATAGTAAGTGGACATATAGATGGTACCGGAAAAATTGTAGACGTAAGAGAAGAAGACATCTCAACCTGGATAGACATAGAGGCATCTTCTGATTTACTTAGATATATAGTACGAAAAGGTTCCGTGACTATAGATGGTGTGAGTCTTACTGTAGCAGAATTAAATAAAAATTGTTTCAGTGTGTCCCTTATACCCCATACTAAGATGGAAACTATTTTAGACTATAAAAAAATAGGGGATTTAGTAAATATAGAGTGTGATTTAATAGGAAAATATGTAGAAAAAATGGTTTTAAATCCAAAAA
>DAIMMR010000034.1:0-19247 GCA_036720575.1 Clostridium sp. | reverse complement strand
TTTCCCAATATAGATTCCCCCATTTAAAATGATACACATAATTATATATATTTAAAGGGTGACCTATTTATTACTTAAGCATATTTTTAATAATTAAAAATTAAGAGTTAAAAATTAAGAGTTATGGATGATTTTTTTCCGTTAACACTTCAAAAAATCCAAAACATAGGCTATTGAAGCAAAGCTCCAATAGCCTATAAATTCAAAATTTTTCGTAACATAGTGGAGAAAAGCTCTCACTAACTATTGATTTTTAATTAACGACTCAACTTTCGCAGTTTAAAAACAATTGTGAAGCAACTTTTTTGAGAGGACAGAGGACAATTTACAGAGGACAGTGAAGGAAGATTTTTCTTCGTTACACTACGAAAAATCTTTAATTTAAAAGAAACACACGTTTTTTTGTTTATAAGAAGTACTTTCTGAACAAGCAATTATCTGAAAATCACAGATTTTAGAGCCTGCTTAAGCGATGTTTTGCATTAGCAAAACAAGCTTAAAAATAAATTAGTTTTCTGACGTAAGGAGGAAAACTCACCTTCATTGTCCTCTGTCCTCTGTCAATTGTCCTCTTGAAAAAGTTGTGTCGTAATTTTTTATATTAAGTCAAAATTTTATATGTGCGAAAGTTGAGTTAACAACTTTCAACTTAAAAAATATAGCTTGTCTATTAATTGTGTGACTTTAGCGCTTTTACAAAAACTTCCGCAGAACCTAAATTAGTAGCTAGAGGCACACAATGAACATCACAGATTCTAAGTAATGCAGCAATATCTGGTTCATGGGGCTGTGAAGTTAAAGGATCTCTTAAAAAAATAACTATATCCATTTCTCCCTGTGCCACTTTACTTCCTATTTCCTGGTCCCCACCTAAAGGTCCTGAAAGAAATCTATTAACTTTTAGACCTGTCATCTCACTTATAAGCTTTCCTGTAGTTCCTGTAGCAAAAATCTCATGACCTTCAAAAACATCCTTATACCTTTTTACAAGATCTACTATATCATCTTTCTTTTTATCATGTGCTATAAAAGCAATTCTCATATAAATTTCCCCCTAAAAATTAATTTTTTTCCTTCTCATACCTATGTTCAAAATTAAGCCTATTTCTATAAATGCTGCAAGCAGTGAACTTCCACCATAACTCATAAAAGGCAATGTTATACCTGTTATAGGAAGTAATCCTATAGTCATACCTACATTTTGAAAAATTGAAAATAGCATCATTGAAACTATTCCTACACATACTATAGATCCAAAAATATCTTTAGCTTCCTTGGATATTTTTATGGATCTATAAAGTATAATAACATAAAACAGTATCAAAGCTAAAGCACCAACAAGTCCCCATTCTTCTCCAACTACGGAAAATATAAAATCTGTACGTGCCTCTGGTACCCATCCTCCTGCTATCTGGGTTCCTTTCAAGAATCCTTTTCCCCAAATTCCACCTGAGCCAATTCCTATTTGTGATTGGTTAAGCTGAAGGCCATATGTCATTTGATATTTTTCGGGACTAAATAAGGATATAATTCTCATTTTTTGATATTCTTCTATAAGAGGTGTATTTAAAGCTACAACTATTAAAACAGTTAATGCCAAAAGACCTCCTATTAATACTCTTAAATCCAATTTTGCAATAAAAGCTATTCCAAGAACCGCAAAAAAACATACCATTGTCATTCCCATATCAGGCTGTTTTACAATTAGAGCCATAGGAATAAGTGGATAAATCATAAGCTTCATAAAATTTTTTACGTTGTTTATGTTTCCTTCCATATCCTCTAGTTTTTTTGCAATCATTAATACAATTCCTATTTTTGCAAATTCAGAAGGTTGCATTCTAACAGGACCAAGCTTAATCCACGATGAAGCTCCATTAACTGTAGCCTGAAACGCCGGTATGCAATTTATTATAAGTAAAAACACACAAAACCAATATATTATACCCACATAACCTTTTATCACAGAATAATCTACTAGAAGTATAAAATAAGTTAGTACAAGCCCTACAGCCATATACATAAGTTGGGACTTAAGATAATAAGCCCCATCACTCATATGGGAAGCACTATAAATATTTAAACTTCCAAAGATACATATAATTATGACAGTTATTAGTATAGGAAAATCAAATTCCCTTAAAAGCTTCCTGTTTACGACAAATTTTTCAAGCATTTTATATATCCCTCCAATGCAACTATAATGATTATAACACAGGAACATAAAAAAGCTATGCATAATTTATACATAGCCTATTTATTATACTTAACCTTTTTTATAGGTATACTGGCCACAAGTGCTGCTGAATTTCCCGTTAATTCCTCTGAATTTGTCATTTTTACATTTATTTCAGAACGATCTATCTCCATATATTTTGAAAGTACTTTAAGTATGTCATCCTTTATATTGTCTAATACTTCCTTTGACATATCACATCTGTCGTGTATTAGTATTAATCTCAATCTTTCTTTAGCTACATCTTTGGAAGATTGCCTAGAGAACATCTTAAACAAGTCCATTCCCCACTACCCCCTTATTTAATACCAAATAGTTTCTTTATTGACGAAAATAATCCTTCATGGCTAGTATTCAAATCCATAAGAGGCACTTTTTCTCCCGTTATTCTTTTAGCTATATTTCTAAATGCTTGTCCTGATAATGAGCCGCTGGTCAATACTATAGGTTCACCCTTATTTGTAGAAATAGTTATATTTCTGTCATCCGGCACTATTCCTATAAGTTCTATAGCCAAACTGTCTAATATGTCATTTACATCCAGCATATCCCCATTTTTAGTCATTTCATAATTTATTCTGTTTACTATAAGTTGATGCTTTTCAATTCCCTTAGCATCTAACTTTCCAATGACTCTGTCAGAATCTCTAACTGAAGTAACTTCAGGATTTACTACAACTAATGCCCTATCTGCCCCTACTATTGCATTTTCAAATCCATGCTCAATTCCTGCAGGACAATCTATAATTACGTAGTCATATTCACTTTTTAATTCTTCAATTAAATTCAACATATCTTGGGTACTTATGTCATCTTTATCTCTCGTTTGTGCTGTAGGCAAAAGATATAAGTTTGGTAGTCTTTTATCCTTTATAAGAGCCTGCTTTAATCTACACTTGTCTTCTACTACATCAAGTATTGTAAATACAATTCTATTTTCAAGTCCCATAAGAACATCTAAATTTCTAAGTCCCGTATCGCCATCTACTACCACTACACTTTTATTCAAAGCAGCTAATGCAGTACCTATATTTGCCGTAGTAGTAGTTTTTCCAACTCCACCTTTGCCTGATGTTACTACAATTGCTTCTCCCATCTATACTACCTCCATCAAATAAATTTATTAGGTAAATCTCTCTCGATATATGAACGTATACAATTAACTATAATCATCTAAGCAATAAAACCATCTATAGAATATTATACTAGACATAACAAGAATAATCCAGAATATTATTCAATACAATTTATACCAATTATATAGCTTTAAAGTTCTTACTAACTATGAGATATCAAATAAACTTATTTGGCAAATAAGGTTCTACTATTATTATATTTTCCCTAATCTTAGCTACTTCTGGATACTGGGGTTTAATATTATCCTCTGGTGATCTGGTAACTATGTCTGCAATTTGAAGCATTTCCGGCTGCAAACAAATTGAAGCAACTATAGCTTTTGCATTTCCCCCAAATCCAGCATGGGCGTATCCATGAAGTACTCCAAAAACTATTATATTACCCCCTGCATATATTTCAGAACCTGCATTTACATCTCCAATTACAACTATATTTCCCGAATAATTTACTATTTGACCACTTCTAACTGTCCTATGTAAAAATTTAGTTCTTCCTTCGTAAATTCCTGAAAATACTTTGCTTGGTTTTTCACTGCTGTCCTCAAATATACAATCCTTTATGAGAAATTTTTCAAACAATATATTTTTAAGTTTATTAAATTGCTTTTCATTTACGCTCTTTAATTCCGTTGTTATTTTTAGAGTGCATCCCTTATAAAAGATTTTCCCAGTTGAAAGCCTTTTAATTAAACTTTCAAGCATTTCGTCAAAATCTTTAAAACCATTATTATTTATTATTATATTTATTCCATCTCTATTGCCCTTAATTATTATATTATTATTCCTCATAATTAGCCTCCATAAGTCACCTCATATACTATTTCAACACATTTTACGTAAATCCTTCCTAATTTCCAGCTTTATTTTTTAATATAATATTTGTTCTGGAAATTCTTATTTAAGCTAAATTCTAATTAAAATTATTATCATATAAGGGGCTGCCGCCTTAAGAAATCTACATACAATATATTGTTTTAAAGATTAATGATAAACACAGTATATTGTAGTATTTATTCTCAGTGCAACAGCCCCTTTATTTTAATTACTGTTTTGTTGAGTACTTGTACTAGTAGGTGTACTAGTAGTTATGCGGCCTGTTTCAGTAAAATATGCAGAAAGAATATCTCTTGCTACATAAGCTGCACCACTTGCTCCTTGGCCACCATCAAATATGACTGCATATACAGCTATTTCTGGTTTATCAAGAGGTGCAAATGCAACATATTCAGAGTAGTCGGTTCTTCCTATTTGTTCTTGATTTCCTAAACTTGCAGTACCTGTCTTTCCTCCTGTACTTATTGGAAACCCACCAAATACTTGTGACCCTGTACCACCTTTCTCATTAACTGCACCCATTCCTGCTTTAATAGCAGCTATAGTTTCAGGATTAATTCCAGTTTTCTGTATGACTTCCGGTTTAACCTGCTCAATAATTCCTCCGTTAGAATTTAAATATTTATCTACCAAATGTACTTTATATCTAGTTCCACCATTTACAAGTGTGGCAACATAATTTGCCATCTGAACAGGAGTAAACTGGTTAAGTCCCTGTCCTATAGCAGCATTTTCTATATTAGCCGGTACCTTTAACTGAGCATTTGCATCTGAAACAGTTATACTGTATATGACATCAATTAAATCATCCATCTTCTCATCACTTATATCCTTTTTGTTATTAGGATCTTCCTTTACAAGTTCAGAAAACAATTCTTTGTATTTTACTTTATCAAAAGCACTCTTTCCATCTTTTACAGAATTCTTTATCAAAGTTTTGATATCATTCTTAATTTGCTTTACCTTACTTGAATCACTGCTATTATCATATAGATTAACTGAAACTACCTTATGCCCCTTATCATCCTGGCCATCTCTAAGATCAGCCATAGTTTCCCATAAATAAGTACTAGCATAGGTATTTTTATTTGATACAGTATTATATACCTGACCAAATTTTTCTGGAATTTCTATTCCAGTGGATGCTTTTACACTGCTGTTTACAGGAACGCCAAGTCCAAACTTCCATGCATATTTAGCAAGTCCATCGTCTCCAAGAGCATCGCGAATGCGCTTGCCTACAGTCATAAAATAAGGATTACTGGATACTTCTAGAGCTTTGGCCAAATCCACTACTCCTTTTGGACCATCCAATATAAACTTTACAATTTTTCCGCCCTGATCAAATTGTCCTGTATCATCTACACAAAATCCTGGATTTATTACTCCGCTTTCAAGACCTGCGATAGCAGTCATTGGCTTGAATGTAGAACCCGGAGGTATTAAAGACTGAGTAGCATAATTATAAAATGGCTTTGGATATATGTCATAAACATCCTTTCTTATAGTTGTATTATTTTTTATACTTGTATCAATCGGAAATAACGTGTTTAGCACCTGATCCTCTGTCTCCCCTGGAAAGTTTGAAGTTATATTTCTCTTTTCTATATATTCCTTTCCAAAAGCTCCTAAATCCGGGCTGAAATATTGCCTATATAAATCTTGAGATATCATACCAGGTACTGCAAACATATTTGGATCATAACCAGGCCTGCTTGCCATTGCAATTATTGCTCCCGTATTTACATCAATTGCTACTGCTGCACCCCTGGTTGCGTTTGTAGTATCTGATCTTTCACGACCGTAAGGATTACTTCTGAGACGTGCCATAGTAGTATCCAGTGAATCTTCTGCTGCTTTTTGAACCTTGGAATCCACTGTTAGCTGAACTGTTTCACCTGGGTAAGAATCTCTTGTTCCTAATTCTTGAACTATTTTCCCATTTTTATTCAGCTTTACTATTTTTCCTCCCTTTGACCCTTTCAATCTATCTTCAAGTGCACCTTCTATACCTGCCTGACCTACATAATCACTACTTACATCGTAACCTTTTTCCTTGTATTTATCATAGTCAGAAGATATTTTAGATATATACCCTATAAAACTAGATCCTAGTTCTTTATTAGGATAATATCTTATAGGCTGGGTATCCACATCTATCCCCGGGAGTTCATTTGACATTTGTAAAAATTTAAAGGCAGTATCCTTCTTTATATTACTTGCAACTGTTACAGGTTTATACCCAGAATAACTCTGCATTTTTAAAGTATCCTTAATAATCATATATCTTCTCTGATCTTCCAAAGAATATGTACTACTTATTTTGTACTTGGCAATAAGTTTTTTGAAAGTATCCTCTGGAGTTATTTTCAGTAATTCTTTATTCACTAAACTCTTCAAATCATCCTCAGATATATTTTTATTAGTCTTTTTAATTTTCTTTTCTATTTCATCATTTAATCCTCTATCCCTTTTAAACTTAATTTCAAGATTTTTTCTAGTTTCTTCATCATCACTTCTAAATTCAAACCTATAAGGATTTATCTTAAGTTCAAAATCATCCTTCTGACTTTCCCCACTTTCATCTAGTATCTTAAATACTTTACTCATAGTAGGGAAAAAAGTCTTATCATTTTCATCCGTTTGATTGTATATGAGCACATAACTTTGGTTACTAGTAGCTAAAATATTACCATTCTTGTCCAAAATTTTCCCTCTTGGAGCCGCTTCCTGTATTTCTGTCAAAGATTTATTATTGGACTGCTCTTTATATTCCTGCCCCTTTACTACTTGGAGAAAGAGAAGTCTTCCAGCAATAGTTGCAAAAATAGCTACCATAATAACTGATAGTACAGTATATCTTGTAATATTAGAATGCTTCTTCTCTTTCAAAAAATATCATCTCCACCTTTAAAATTTCCACTTAGCTTCCATATAATCTTTACTACAAAGATTATATATTGGTTTATACATAAAGATACACAAAACCATATCATAAATTCCTGTGAAAAATACATTTTTTATATTCACATACACTCCACATGAGTATAGAATGCCCATTATTAACAAGCCCTTAAACAATACAAGTAAAAAACAAGAAATAACAGGAATAAGTCTTCTTTTTCTAAATATACTATTTCCTACAATACCTGCAATTACACATACTATCATATTTGTGAACGAGTTTATTCCAAAACCATATGAAAAGTATATATCCTGAAGTAACCCTGCAAACACTCCAAGCCACATACCTTCCCACGTTCCATTTACAATGGAATAGCAAATTACAAATATCATAAGTAACCCTGGATAAAAACTCTTCACCGCAAAAAAAGGCATCAGTGAATTATCCAAAATAAATAGCAAAACTGATAATAGAACTAATACTAACCATTTTTTCATTTTACATCCACCCTAGTATTTTATATCCGTTTTGTCTTGAGGCACTACAATAAGTAGCTCCTGAAGCTTATCAAAATTCACATAAGGTTTTATCAAAGCATTTTTCATTACTTTTCCCTTATCATCCTCTACATCTATTACAGTTCCAATTCTTATTCCTCTAGGATATGAATTATTAATTCCTGATGTTAAGATAACATCTCCCTTTTTTATAGTAGAGTCCTGTGGAAGATAATATAACTTTGCTAAAAATTGATTATTACTATCACTGTATCCTTTTACCATACCACTATTTGTCACATCATTTGCATCTGATGCAGCACCTTCAATAGTCCCACCTACTGCTAAATTTTCATTAGCCAGAGACTGTACTATGGACCAATTGTTTTCCACATGGAGAACCTGTCCAACCAATCCATCAGCAGTAACCGCAACCATCTGCTTTTTTATACCGTCCTTACTGCCTCTATTTATTGCAAATTCATTTAAAATTCCATCACTACTTCTACCTATTACATCACAGCCTATATAATCATATTCTGATTTTTGGCTTTTAAAATTCAGCTCTTTTCTTAGCTGAGAATTATCATTTTTAAGTGAATTATATTCTACCAATTTATTTTTTAATGAACTATTTTCCTTCTTCAATTCTTCATTTTCACCTTTTATCCTAGAAAAGTTTATTATAAAACTCAGAGAATTTTTTATACTATTGTTGATCTTATATAATCCTCCTTGAAAAGAATTAAAAGTAACACCTATGCCATTTCTTACAATTGAGTTGCTATTACCCTTGATACTAAAAGAAATTAAAGCTAAAAAAATAATCGAAAGTACTATTATAGCTACTACAAGTTTATTTTTTAAAAATCTCATAATACATCACTATTTTCTACTAGCTACTATTTTATCAATAGTATCAAGAGCTTTTCCAGCGCCTAGTGCAACACAATCAAGAGGTGATTCAGCTATATGAACAGGCATATGTGTTTCTTGATTTATCAACTGATCCAATCCTTTAAGCATTGCTCCACCACCTGTAAGCATAATTCCTTTGTCCATTATATCTGATGCAAGTTCTGGTGGTGTCTTTTCAAGGGTAGTTTTTATAGCATCAATTATTGCTACTACAGGTTCCTTAAGAGCCTCTCTAATTTCACCTTCTGTTATATTTATAACTTTAGGTAACCCTGATATTAAGTCTCTTCCTCTTATTTCCATAGAATTTTCCTCACCTATATCAAAAGCTGAGCCTAATTCAATTTTTACATTTTCCGCAGTTCTTTCACCTATCATTAAATTGTATTCTTTCTTTATATAGCCTATTATAGCCTGATCTAACTCATCACCAGCAATTCTTAAAGATTTACTTGTGACAATTCCTCCAAGTGATATTATAGCTACCTCTGTAGTACCTCCGCCTATATCTACGACCATACTTCCTGTTGGTTCATTTACTGGAAGTCCTGCACCAATAGCCGCTGCCATAGGTTCTTCCATTAAAAGCACTTCCCTTGCGCCTGCATGTTTTGTTGCTTCTTCTATTGCCCTTTTTTCAACTTCAGTAACTCCAGATGGAAAACATACAAATATCCTGGGGCTAGTAAATGCTGACTTAGGACTTACTTTTTCTATAAATTTTCTAAGCATAATATGAGTAACATCAAAATCAGCAATAACACCATCTTTTAACGGTCTTATAGCCACAATATTACCAGGAGTTCTTCCTATCATTTCTTTTGCTTCATTACCTATTGCCATTACCTTATTTACATCATTGTTTATAGCAACTACAGAAGGCTCTCTAAGTACTATTCCCTTTCCTTTAACATATATGAGTGTATTAGCTGTTCCTAAATCAACTCCCATGTCTCTTGACATTCCAAAAAATCCCATTTATATTACTCCTTTCAATCTCCACAAATTCCTTTTTGTTTTAAACTAACATATATTTCGTTCCCTATTATAAGATGATCTAATAGATGTATGCCTAAAAGTTCACCGCATTCTTTTAATCGATGTGTTATATTTATATCCTCATTACTAGGTGATGGATCTCCTGAAGGATGGTTATGGCACACAATTATAGATGCACTATTTTTCTTTATAGCATAGTAAAATACTTCCCTTGGATGTACCAGTGCAGAATTTAAACTTCCTATAAATACATCTCTAATTCCTATAACTATATTTTTTGTATTCAACATAATAACTTTAAAATATTCCTGCTTCAATCCTTTCATTTCTTCCATGACAAGCATTGCTGCATCTCCTGGATTGCATATCTTATAATCATCACCATCCCTATAGGATTTGAATCTCTTTGCCAATTCCACCACAGCAAATATTTTAGCAGATTTTGCCTTTCCAATACCCCTAATATTCATAAGATCTTCTAAATTAGAATTAAAAATTCCATTTAGTCCTCCATTGTCTTTTATAATCCTGCTGCTTAAAGATATTATATTTTCTTTTTTTGTACCTGAACCAAGTATTATTGCCAAAAGTTCTGAATTAGAAAGGACTTCTGGTCCATATCTGAATAACCTCTCCCTAGGTCTTTCATTTTGTGGCAAATCCATAATTTTTACCAATTCATTCATTTAAAAACTCCTTATTATAGATTTAACCCCATCTCACTTAACATATTATACAACTTATTTAAAGGTAATCCTACTACATTATAATAACATCCATGGATTTCTCTTACAAAAATTCCTCCACGACCTTGAATGCCATAGGCACCTGCTTTATCTTTATATTCTCCTGTTTTTAAATACTCCTTTATGCGTTTATCGTCTATTTTAGAAAATATTACGCGAGTACACACAAAGTCCTTAATTATTTTATTTGAGGATTTATCTATAATTGCTATGCCTGAGTATACCTTATGCTCATTTCCGCTTAAGGACTTCAACATATGAAAACCTTCATCTATACTACCTGGTTTTCCAAGTATTTTTTCTTTAAAAAATACTATTGTATCACATCCTATTATTATAGAACTACTGTCTTTCAACTTTGAACACACATTTTTAGCTTTACCTTCAGCTAACTCCATAACATAAGGACCACAATTTCCATCAAATTCAACAGAATTTTCATCAAAATCACTTACCATAACTTCAAAATTTCTTGTTAATCTCTTTAAAAGTTCCTTTCGCCTACTGGAAGCCGAAGCCAATACAATCTTCATGTCATCACTTCCTAATATCTTCTATATAGTATTATGGCCACAATTATACCAATTATAGTCATAATGTTTATACTAAACTTTACTCCTATAGTCAATACTACAACCTTAAGATTTAATATAACTGGTTCAGTCATCCCCACAGAATAAGAATTTTTAAAAAAGTTTAGAAAACTAAAATTATTCCCAATAGCATCTCCTACAAGGCTTCCACATATAGCTCCTAAAATTATAAGAAACCATAAAAAGCTCTTACCTTTTTCAGCCCCACTCACAAAAATCCCCTACCTTAATATTATATCTTATATAGTTTATCATTTAATAAAAGCATAAACAAGTAGATATATTATTGTTCAAAAAAATTTTTTAATTAAACATAAAAATGACAAGTATTGGTGTAAATGTCCCCGTACTTGCCTTATATTATGATCCATTATCTTAACAATATAGAATTAATTAGATTTCACTTTTTTCAATATATTAAATATATAAATATAATTTTCTTCAGCTTTATCCTTCGTTATTTCTTTAGGAAGTTTACTTACATATTCCATTAAATCTTTTAAAACTAATTTATTATTACCATTTTCCGTTTTTTCACTCTTTAAAGAAGAACACCATTTTTTTAATCCATCTGTTTGTATAGATTTTACATCCTGTTCTGAAAGTTTATTTAGTATCTCTAAGTTTGCATTTATTATTTCCGCTATTTCAACATTACACAGATCATTCCTCTTTATTGTAAATGCCATTTTTGAATTGTCTACTTTTTGGTCTGTAAGAGATTTCATCATTTTCTCTCCAACATCCTCTTGAAACACACCTAAAAATACCCTTGTCTTATCTGAATCCTGTATAGAAAAAGGAAATCCATATTTAGTTAACAAACTTTTTTCCTCTGCTGCGTTATTTTTATCTTTGTAAATTCCACCTTGTACAACTATAAATTTAGTAGATTTACCATCTACAGCTGAGCTACTCTTATCAGAAGTATTTTGAACCTTATTTTGAGATACAGCATTGGCCACATTTTGATTTAAATTTCCTGATGCTCTAAATCCTACTTTAAATATAAAAGTTCCCAATATAAATGCAGCTGCAAGTATTATGCATGTAAAAAACACAAAAGGCTTAGTACTTTTCTCTCTTTTTAAATCATATCGCGTGTACTTCATTTTTTCACCCCTAATTTTATACTATTTCTATATATTAATATTAAGGGATAAAAAAATTATTACTGCTAATCATTAAATTTTTTTCATAATTATCATGTCCATGTGCTTTCCATCTATGTCATAGAAATTCTTTACTATTCTAATAGCTTTATACCCAGCTCTTTTCCAGATATTCATATTTTCAATTTCATTTTTAATTGTTCTAGCAAAAAATTCAGTCACATCATATTCTCTAGAAAAATACTCTACTATTTCTTTTATTAAAATGCCCCCTAAATTTGTATTTTTATATACTTCAGATAGATAAAAATACCATATCCAAAGTTCATTTTCATTTTTAAACTCAATTCTTCCCTTTAATATTCCTATTAAAATACTGCTCTTTTCTATTTTTAAAAAGAATTCACACTGACTTATATAGCTCTCCAAAAATCTCTCTCTTAGCTCTTCTAAATTTGTTTCTCCCTCTAGAAAATCCTTCTTATTCATCAATTTTTGTATGGTCACTAGATCTTTTTCTTGCACATTAGAGATTTTTATATCTTTATATTCTATTTCAACATCCAGCATTGCTTCACCTCTTTTGTACATTTAATTTGATTTAACTTTATTAAAGGGTTATACCTTTAAAATTCTACACAAATTTTAAAATTCCTTTATTTATTAAATCAATTAGTATAAAATATACAATTTGCTAAAGAACAAAGAATAAATAACAAATAATGATAATTTTCCTCTTAATGTCAGAAAATATTAAAATTATAGCTTTTATGAGGTACAAAGGAAGTTATCATCATTCGGACTTTGATATTTGAACTTTAAACTTTTTAAAAACTTTACAACACTGAATTCTTAAATTACTAATTACAGTTAACTACATTACCATTATTAGACTAGCTTAAAACTCTAGCTCCCTGTAAATCTGGATCAAGTAAAATAACCTTCCAAGTATCTTCTAGTTCATCTAAAAAATTTTTCATGGAACTTACGAATTTCTCTGCATTTTTATCTACTACTGCCATAAGTGTAGACCCTGAACCACTTATAAATTCTCCTACAGATCCTAAGTCTTTGGATTTTTTAAAAACATCATCAAAATTTCTTATCAAACTTTTTCTATAAGGTTGATGAATTTTATCTTCAAAACACATTCTAAGTTTGTCAAATTCATTGTTATAAAGAGCACTTATAAGCATAGCAGACCTAGAAGTGTTAAATATACAGTCCTCTTTTAAATAAAATTTAGGTAGAACTTCCCTAGAAAGAGCTGTGCTAACCTTAAATGATGGTATCATCGCAACAAATTTTAATTTATCTGGCACATTTACCTTTGAATGTTTTATATCCTCACCCACTTTTATAGATATTACCATTCCTCCAAGTGCTGCAGGTACAACATTATCAGGATGTCCCTCTATTTTTGTAGCCAAGTCAATTATATCTTCCATATCCATTTTATTTCCCATAATTGTATTTGCAGCTGTTATACCACCGACTATACATGACGAACTACTTCCAAGTCCTCTTGACATAGGTATATCACATTTAACTACATTTATTTTAAATCCATTATAAGAATATCCCTGTTCATTCATAGCACTCACTATACTTTTGTATATAAGATTTTCTTTAAAATCCTCTTCTAATTTTAATCCCTCGTTATATATTTCAGTTTCCCCATTTATTTCTTCAACTTCAATTTCATTATATAATTTGAGTGCCATACCTAAAGTATCAAATCCCGGACCCATATTTGCTGTAGTAGCCGGTACCCTAACCTTAACTTTAGTCATGTCTAACATTCCTCCAATTTTGTAAAAATTTTTACTAAAACTCTATTCTTACTATTTGTCCAAAACCAATAACTTTTTTACAGACTGTGCCTGCTTTTCACTTTCTACTTTTTCAATATAATCGTCTATTAAATCTTCATTATCTGCATTTACAAAAGCTACAACTTCTTCCTTATTTCCTGAAACACTATTAGACAAAATGTAACAGCTTTTGAAACTTGAAGATATACTTTCCATAATTTTTACTCTATTTTGTGTTTTAATTCTCAAAAACCACTTACTTTTTAAACCCCAGCTCTTATTTATGCTAGCCTTTTCACTGCTAAAAGTAATAGCTCTTTCTCTTTTATTTTCAACTATATCTGCTATATCTGCAAAAACTGCACTAGCTGTAGGAAACATCCCTGCTCCTTTTCCTGAAAACATCACGTCCCCTACTGCATCTCCTTCTACTAAAATAGCATTGTATTCATTCTCAATTTTTCCGAGTATAGAATCCTGTTTTACCATAACTGGCATAACAGATGCATATATATCATCCTCAGATATTTTGCTAATTCCAAGGAGTTTTATACTGCACCTTTTCATTTTGGCATATCTGAAATCATCGCTATCAATTTGTGTAATCCCCTCTATATTTATATCTTTCCAATCCACTCTTCTGTTATATGCAATAGTAGATAAAATTGAAAGTTTTCTAGCTGCATCATATCCTTTAACATCTGATTCCGGATTTGCTTCTGCAAAGCCTAGTTCCTGAGCAAGTTTTAAAGCTTCTTCGTAACTCATTCCATTATTGCTCATTTTAGACAATATAAAATTTGTAGTACCATTTAGTATAGATCTTATACTCTTTATTTCATTTCCCACAAGACATTCATTCATTGATTTCAGTATAGGTATTCCCCCTCCAACACTTGCCTCAAAATGAATGGTAACTCCATTTTTTTTAGCTAACTGCAAAAGCTCATATCCTCTTTCTGCCATCAAATCCTTATTAGCTGTAACTACATGTTTTTTCATATTTAAAGCTCTTTTTATATATTCATAAGATGGATTTAGCCCCCCCATAGCTTCCACTATGATATCCACCTTTTCATTGAATATATCCTCTATATTTTCTGTTAAAAGCCCCCTATTTTTATTGTTTAAGTGTTTATCTACATTTCTAACCAAAATTTTTGATATTACTAGTTCCTCATTTAGTTCGTCTTTAAATTTATATCTATTTCTAGATATAAGTTCAGCTACTCCGCTTCCTACTACTCCATATCCAAGCATTGCTATATTTGCCATTTTACTACCCCCTAATTATTTAATCTTATAAACTTACTTAAGTATTAAGTTACCTTTTAATGTTAAAAAAAACCCTTCCCTACTGGGACGAGTTTTATCGCGTTTCCACCCAATTAACAGTGTCAATTTTTAGTTATTACTAAAATAACTAAACCCCATACAGCCTAGGATATTTATCCATTACTTAAAAGCCATTACTGTTTCTCAATATCCATAACGCAGATCTGCGGAAATACCTACTATTAAATTTCA
The DNA here is from genome assembly GCA_036720575.1 of Clostridium sp. Classification (GTDB taxonomy): domain Bacteria; phylum Bacillota; class Clostridia; order Clostridiales; family Clostridiaceae; genus Clostridium_B. The sequence continues at coordinate 3,930 of DAIMMR010000034.1, read as the reverse complement.
GTATACAACTCAAAGGTGGTTTTCAATAATATTAACTTAGGGAATATTACAGCCTATGAATCCCCCTCTCTAAAAGCAATACATTATTTACTTTTCTTTTTCATTGTTTTTGCACATAATTAAAATAAACTTCATTTATTCCACTGCTACCAAACTTACACTTATGACGCTGTTTAACTTTGATATCTCTTCAACAAGTTCATTAATTTCTACTTCCAATTTAGAAGCATCAAAAGTTATAGATACAGCAGCAGCATTATTTATGGGTATATCCTGATTTAAAGTCAATATGTTGCCACTTCTCTGCGCTATTTTATCAAGTATATTTGATAGTGACCCAGTCTTATGAGCTAGTATAAGTCCAATAGTTACCTTGTGACTTGTTATACCTTCAGATAATGTAAACACTGAATCTTTGTATTTATAATAACTGCTTCTACTTATACCTACTTTCTTTACACCTTCTGATATGTCTTTTACACAACCAGTTCTCAAAAGTTCTTTTACCTTTACAACTTTGTCAAACACATCAGGAAGTATTTTAGTATCAATTATAAGAAATCTATTATTCATAAAGCCCCCGCCTTGTCCGTGAGTCAAATACACATGTATGTTGTTGAAGTATATGAATTATGATATCATAATAAAAATAAATATTCAATAGTTTTTATGAAAATTTTTATCTCAAAATGTAAGTAATCCTTTACATATAAATTATATTTTTTTAATTAATAGTTAATGTGGATTTTTTTCGTTACACTACAAAAAATCTTAAATTTAAAAAGTGCTGTTGAAGCTTGGCTTCAACAGCACTACATTTTAGATTTTCTGAAGTGTTAACGGAAGAAAATCATCCATAACTATTAATTCTTAACTCTTAATTTTTAATTATGTTTTCTTTAATCTTCAAATATTATATATGGTACAGTAACTATAGCTATATTTCTTCTTCTCAAAAGCACCGTTTTAATAAATAGTGCCGTTTGATTATGAAGTATATTTCCCCACCATTTTGTAACTACAAACTGAGGTAAAACTACAGTAACCGTATCTTTAGATCCCGCTGAATACTCTTCAGATTCTATAAATTTAACAAGAGGACCCACAATACTTCTGTAAGGTGACTTCTTTACTACTATTGGTATGTCCACATCATATTCATGCCATTTTTCCAAAAGCTTATTTGTAGCCTCATCATCTACAGAAACGTGAAAAACTATTATATTTTTGGAAATTGTTCTTGCATAATTTAAAGCTTTCAAAAAAGATTTATTCAAAGTGTCTATAGGCACTATTACATATCTCTTTTGTTCTGCAAAGTTTATTTCTTTAGGTTTTTCATCAATAGATAGTCTTAACTGTTCTGCTACTTTCGTATAATGTTTTTTTATAGCTGCCATAAAATATACTATAACTGGTATAAGTATAAAAACTATCCAGGCTCCACTTGTAAATTTGGTTATTCCAAGTAAAACAGCCGTAAATAAAGTTACAGAAGCACCTATCCCATTTATAAAAGCTTTGTGCCCCCATCCTTGTTTCTTTATTTTAATCCATCTTACAAGCATTCCAAACTGGGATAGTGTAAAAGATATAAAAACTCCCACAGCATAAAGAGGCATTAAATAGTGGGTTTCACCATTAAATAATACTACTAATAAACAAGCTATAATTCCTAAAATTATAATTCCATTGGAATATCCAAGTCTTTTTCCCCTTTTGGCAAATTGTCTTGGTGCAAAACCATCCTTAGCCATATATGCTAAAAGCATTGGAAGCCCTGCAAAGGCTGTATTACTTGCCATAATAAGTATAATTGCAGTAGTTGCCTGAATTATATAAAACAGAACATTGTTTCCAAATACTTGAGCTGCTATCTGAGCTACTACAGTTACATTAGAATTTGGAACTGGATGATACAATGTTGCCAGGTAAGATAAACCTGAAAACACTATAAATACAGTAAAAGAAAGAAGTCCTAATACTTTTTTAGCGTTTTTCTGGCATGGCTCTTTGAAGTTAGGTATTCCATTACTTACTGCTTCAATACCCGTTAAGGCTGTACATCCTGAACAAAAAGACCTTAAAAATAAAAAGAGAGTTATATCTCCTGCAGCCTGAGGTATTTTATAAGCAACTACTGGAGTATATCCAAAAATTTTAACCTTACATATTCCCCATACAATCATAACTAATATGGATATAATAAATAGATATGTAGGTATACCAAACATTTTAGAAGATTCTCTAAGTCCTCTAAGATTTCCTATAGTCATAAATAATATAAGTAATAAAGTTATTGCAACTTTATATGGAAAAAGTGACGGAATTGCAGATGTTATTGCTGCTGTTCCTGCACAAGCGCTAACTGCCACGGTAAGTATATACCCTATAGTAAGCGATCCACCTGCTACAAGCCCTGGTATTGTTCCTAAGTTATCCTTTGCTACAATATATGATCCACCGCCGCCTGGATAAGCGTCTATAGTTTGTCTATAAGACATGGTAACCAAAAACATTAAAAGTACAATACATAATGTGGCATAAAACATATATTTATACGACATCATGCCAATTACAGGTATTAATACCCAAAGTATTTCCTCTCCTGCATAAGCCACTGAAGAAATAGCATCACTAGATAATATAGGTAGTCCCCAAAATACATTTAATTTTTCACCTTTTAATTCTTCAGTTTTTAAACTTTTTCCTATTAAAAGTTTTTCTAATTTAGATCCCATTTTTTTGCTCCTCTAAAAGTAATTTTTCTTTTAAGTTTAGTATGAAATGATTATATATTATAATTAACTTTTATCATAATCCTCTTTTGAAGATTTAAAGCTTATTTTAAATCAAATTAGTCAACCTAAGGCTTAAAAATAGGTTATTTATCTATAATTATTCATTAATAGTGCGATTTAATACGATTTTAGTATATTAGTAATTATTGACTATTGAAAATACTGATTATTTTTCATGTATAATGTATTTATGATTCTAATTAACCAAGTAAAAACTATAACTTAATATAAAAATATTGCAAAGCAATTAAAGGATTTATCAATACTTTCCTACTTTTAATTATTTGCATATTACTTTTCATTTTTTTATTATATTTATTAGCATTATAACTATACTGCAATTTTAAAATTAAATCAATTTTCAGATTTATCATTGTATAACTTTAAATCTATACAATACTTAGTTATTTTTCTATATATAGTTGCCTTACCTATTTGTAATAATTCAGACGCCTTCATGGCGTTTCCCTTACAATATTGAAGTGCATTTCGTATACACCGTTCTTCTACTACCTCCAAAGGTAAAATTTCTTTTGATAAATCATTACTTACTGGTACTTCAGCTTTTCCACTCCTAGCAATAAGGTACTTTGACGTTATCATGGTATCCTCGCAAAGATAATAAGATCTTTCCACTACATTTCTAAGTTCTCTTGTATTTCCTTCAAAATTATATCTTCTCAACTTTTCTATGTAAGAAGGATCTATATATTTGGGATCACATGGATTCCTAATGTTAAGTTGACTCACAAAATATTGAGCTAAAAGTTCTATATCCTCCTTTCTATCTCTTAAAGGAATAAGGTGAATATTCATAACGTTAAGTCTATAATAAAGGTCTCCTCTAAAATTTTTATTTTCAACCTCATCTTTAAGTACTCTATTTGTTGCCGCAATTACTCTTACGTCAATAGATTTTTCATAGTTTCCTCCAACTCTAACTATTTTAAGGTTATCTAATACCCTCAAAAGTTTTGACTGAATATCAAGTGGGAGTTCTCCTATTTCATCTAAAAATATTGTACCTCCATCTGCTAATTCAAATTTTCCTGGATTTCCTCCTTTTGATGCACCAGTAAAGGCACCTTTTTCATATCCAAAAAGTTCACTTTCTACTAATTCTCTAGGT
>DAIMMR010000476.1:0-2848 GCA_036720575.1 Clostridium sp. | reverse complement strand
TATATTTGACAAATATAGACCTGAAGTAGTTTTTCATGCAGCTGCTCATAAGCACGTTCCACTTATGGAAGGTAATCCGGCAGAAGCTGTGAAGAATAATATAATTGGTACCTATAATGTACTAAAATGTTGTGATGAATTTAAAGTGGATAAGTTTGTTCAAATAAGTACGGATAAGGCAGTTAATCCAACTAATGTTATGGGAGCTTCAAAGAGATTTTGTGAAATTATGGTGCAGGCTTTTGATGAAGTTAGTGAGACTGAGTATGTAGCTGTAAGATTTGGAAATGTTTTAGGAAGTAATGGTTCGGTAATTCCACTTTTTAAAAAGCAAATAGCTCATGGGGGACCTGTTACGGTAACCCATCCTGAAATAAATAGATTTTTTATGACTATACCTGAAGCAGCACAGCTTGTAATTCAGGCAGGTGCCATAGCCCATGGTGGAGAAATTTTTGTACTTGATATGGGAAAACCCGTAAAAATAGTAGATCTGGCTAAGGATCTTATAACGTTATCTGGATATGAACCTGATGTGGATATAAAAATAGAATATACAGGTTTAAGGCCGGGAGAGAAATTATATGAGGAACTTCTTATGAATGAAGTAGCTTTAACTTCTACAGAACATGATAAGATATTTGTTGAAAAACCAGGTAAAATAGATATGACTTTTGTGGAGGAGTCCATAAAACAGTTTAGAGAAGTGGTAAATGAAGATAAAGAGGAAATAATCAAACTTATAGAGGAAAAAGTACCAACCTATAAGAGAAAAAAATAGCAAAAGGATGAATAAGCCATGAAGAATGTACTAGTTATTTCACATATGTATCCCTCATCTTCTAACAGCGTTTTAGGTATTTTTGTCCACAAACAAGTGCAAAAACTCATAAGTGAAGGCTGTAGGGTAAAGGTTGTGTGCCCTGTTCCCTATGTACCAGCTTTTTTAGAGGACATAAAGAAGTATAAAGCCTACATTGATATTCCATCTAAAATGGTACTTGATGGTGTAGAAGTTTTTTATCCTAGATATATAGAATTTCCGGGAGGATTATTCCTTCAATACTCAGGATTTTTTATGTACTTAGGCATAAGAAAAATTATAAGTAAATTGTATAAAAAGTTTAAATTCGATGTAATACATGCACATACAGCTATACCTGTAGGATTTGCAAGTATAAGGCTTAGCAAAAAGTATAAAGTGCCTTTTGTAGTGACAATTCATGGGCAGGATTTTCAATATACTATAAAAAAGAATAATATGTGTAGAAAAAATGTAACTAAAGTTTTAGAAAGTGCGGACAAAATAATAACTGTCAGTAATAAACTGAGAAATATTATAAAAAAAAGGGAACTTCTAGATAAAACAGTAGTAATAAATAATGGAATTAATCCAGAAGAATGTGTAGCAGATAAGCAGGTTGAGCTAGAGGGAGATTATGTAATGCTCAGTGTGTCTGCGTTAATAAAGACAAAAGGAATAGATTTGAATATAAGAGCTGTTTCAAAGCTTGTAAATATATATCCTACTATAAAATATTACGTAATTGGCGATGGAGAGGAATACAGGAACTTAAAAAGGCTTGTAGATAATTTGAGTTTAAATAAAAATGTGATTTTTCTAGGAAAGTTACCTCATTCTCAAGTAATAAAATATATGTCCCCAAAATGTGATGTATTTGCACTTCCAAGTTGGCAGGAAGGCTTTGGAATAGTGTATATAGAAGCAATGAATAGTGGTATACCCGTTATAGGTGTTAAAGGTCAGGGAATAGAAGATGTTATTGTGGATAAAAAAAATGGATTTTTGGTTGAACCTCATGATTTAGATGATTTAGTTTGTACTATAGATTACATATTGAGTCATAAGGATAAGGCTAAAATTGTAGGTGAAAATGGGAAGAAAACAGTATTAAGTGAATTTACCTGGCTTAGAAATGCTCAGAAAACTATTCATATATACAATGAGATTATGAGGTGAAAGAATATTGAATATTGCAATGATACTTACAAATGGATTTGATCCTGACCCCAGGGTATATAAAGAGGCAAAGTCTTTGACAAAACTTGGCCATAAAATTACCATATTATGTTGGGATAGGGAAGAAACTTATATTGATAAGCCTGAAGAAAATTTGGATGGCATAAAAATAGTAAGATTTTTTGGAAATGCTCAGTATGGGAGTGGATATAAGCAGGCTTTTAAATTTTTAAATTTTAAAAGAGATGTATACAACTATTTAAAAAATAAAGATTTTCAGGCACTCCACTGCCACGACTTTGATGGACTTTTTATAGGCTTTGGTATAAATAAAAAACTTAAGTTGAAATTAGTATATGATGAACATGATCTTTTTTATATGTACTTTTATAACAGAAAAGGATTTTTAAACAAATGTATCTATAATTTAATAATTTTGATGGAAAGACATATGCTAAGGAAAGTAGATATTCACATAGTAGTTACCCCAAAAATGAAGGAAGTTTACAGTAAAATAAGTAAAAATATTTACATAGTGAACAATGCTCCTTATAAAAATCTATTTAATAATATAGAAAAAACGCCAAGTGATAAACTTAGAATTGGTTTTATAGGATCTGTCAGATATTATGATGAGATGAAAGCATTAATTGATGCTTCTCAAAAATACAAGAAGTTTGTGCAAATAGTTGTTTGTGGAAGGGGAATATACTCTGAAAAGCTTGCTGAATATTCAAAAAAATTTTCAAATGTAGATATAAGAGGAGCTTACCATATAGATCAATTAGAAGAACTTTACAGGAACATAGATATAACTTATGCTTTTTATCCTGGAGATACAGCTACTATATCTATGCCAAATAAGTT
>DAIMMR010000475.1:0-2858 GCA_036720575.1 Clostridium sp. | reverse complement strand
TTGCCATTCTGGAACATTTATAGCTATTCCTCTCTTTTCATAAGCTGCAGTTCCTTGTGGGAATGTACCATCTTCCCTTCCTAAAAATGCACTTACTGGAAGTTTGTCTCCTTCTTGTCTATTCATAGGATTAACTATCTTTTCTATGAATTCAGGAACTTTCTTTTTAGCTACTGTTTCATCTTTTGCATACTTCCATGAAGCTGGAACATCTATTTTAACTACTGCATTTACACCTTTGTCTATAGCAGCATTATTCATATCTACAACTTTTTGTCCCTTTTTGCCATAAGAAGTCACAACTGCTTCTTTTAAGTACTTAACAGCATCATCTATCGGAATAATATTTGCAATCTTAAAGAATGCTGACTGACATATCATATTTATTCTTCCGCCCAGTCCAATTTCTTGAGCTATCTTAACAGCATTTAATGTATAAAAACTAATGTCATTTTCTGCTATATATTTTTTAATGGAAGCTGGTAATTCTTTTTCCAATTCTTCTGGAGTCCAAACTGTATTTAGTAAGAAATTACCACCTTTTTTAAGTCCTGCAAGTACATCATATTTATGAACATAAGATTGATTATGAACTGCAATGAAATCAGCTTTATCAATAAGATACGGTGACTTTATTGGTGATTTGCCAAATCTCAAATGAGAAACTGTTATACCACCAGATTTTTTTGAATCATATGCAAAATATCCTTGAGCATACATATCTGTATGGTCTCCAATGATCTTTATAGCATTCTTGTTTGCTCCAACAGTACCATCTGATCCAAGTCCCCAGAACTTACAAGCTGTTGTTCCTTCTGGTGTTGTGTCTATATCTTTTCCTACAGGTAATGAAGTATTTGTAACATCATCAACTATACTTAATGTAAATCTATCCTTAGGATTATCTAATTTTAAGTTTTCAAATACTGGTAAAATATGAGATGGTAATACATCTTTTGAACCAAGTCCATATCTTCCACCAACTATAACTGGCTGCAATCCTTGTCCATAGAAAGCATTCTTAACATCTAAGTAAAGAGGTTCTCCAATTGATCCTGGCTCTTTTGTTCTATCAAGAACTGCAATTTTCTTAACAGTCTTTGGTATGTATTTCATAAAGTGTTTTATTGAGAATGGTCTATATAAATGGACTGTAAGTAATCCAACTTTTTCACCTTTTGCAGTTAAGTAATCAATTACTTCTTCTACAGTTTCACAGACAGAACCCATAGCTATTATAATTCTCTCTGCATCTTTTGCTCCATAGTAATTGAATAAATGATATTCTCTTCCTGTAAGTTTAGTCATTTCTTGCATATAACCTTCGACTATTTCTGGAAGTGCTTCATAGTACTTATTTGAAACTTCTCTTTCCTGGAAGTATATATCAGGATTTTGAGCTGTACCACGAGTTACTGGATGATCTGGATTTAAAGCTCTTCTTCTAAAATCATTTAAAGCTTTCTGATCAACTAATTTTGCTAATTCTTCATACTCTAATAATTCGATTTTTTGAATTTCATGAGAAGTTCTGAATCCGTCAAAGAAGTTTACAAATGGAACTCTTCCTTTTATTGCTGATAAATGTGCTACTGCTGAAAGATCCATAACCTGTTGTACTGAACTTTCTGCAAATAGAGCAAATCCAGTTTGTCTTGTTGCCATAACATCTTGATGGTCACCAAATATGTTAAGTGAATTTGCAGCTACTGCTCTAGCTGATACATGGAATACTCCTGGTAATAATTCACCAGCAATCTTATACATGTTAGGTATCATAAGTAATAAACCTTGAGATGCAGTATATGTGCTAGTCAATGCTCCTGCTTGTAGTGAACCATGTACGGCTCCTGATGCTCCAGCCTCTGATTGCATCTCCATAACTTTTACTTTTTGTCCAAAAATATTTTTCTTTCCCTTAGCTACCCATTCATCTACATGTTCTGCCATTGGTGATGATGGAGTTATTGGATAAATAGCTGCTACATCAGTAAATGCATAGGAAATATAAGCAGCAGCAGTATTTCCATCCATAGTTTTCATTTTACGCATAAAAATTTCTCTCCTTTTCAAGTATATAATTAAATCTTTTTATTAAACTATCAATAGTATAAAATTACTTACATCGTACTATTTAGATTTAATACAAAATATAATTTTAAATAACTACACTTATTTTTCATTCATAATTAATACAGTTTAATTCTGATACTAGTACAGTAAATAGTACATCATTCCTTTTACAATTAAAGATTTGTATTAAGCATCTAAAAAAGCACATTGAAAAGTACTTAACTATCTTTATTAAATTAAATATCTCACATATTTTACTATTTTAATATACATCAAAATTCTAAACATGTAAAATACATTTTGAAAAAATTAAAAATTAATTTAAAATCTTATATTACAGGTGTGTGTTTTTTTCTAATACAGATTTATTTTAATTTATAATAACCTGTAAAAAAGAATAAAAGTAATGCTCTTCACCTTTGTTTATAACTCTACATTATTCTCTACTATTTTTCAAGTAATTTATGGTATTGTTTAAATTTTTATGGCTGTTTTGCACTAAATAGCTGTTCAATTGTTAACATTTTTTATATAACAACTTTTTTAAAGTTATACTGTAAATTTTTAATATTAAACTTAAATACTGTATTTTTCTATTAAATTTATGATTTTACCTACTGCATCCTGTACAGGGCTTGCCTCCATATTGTTTATATATTCATTTCTGGAGCTATAGAGTTTAAAAACCCTATCTAAAAGTACCTGAGAAGTAAGTTCATCTTCCTGGAGAACCATACTATATCCACTTTTTTCAAAAGAAGCTGCATTTAAAATCTGATCTCCTC
>DAIMMR010000474.1:0-2866 GCA_036720575.1 Clostridium sp. | reverse complement strand
ATACAGTGCTGACGCATGAAGTTTTTTTGTGTTTAATTAAGCCAAATTTAAAAACAATTTTAAAATAGCATATATTCACCCAATTAAGCATTAATTTGCTTCATAAATTTTTATATCACAAGATAGCTTATTCTTATATAAAATAAGCATAATTTCTAAAACTAACAATTATTACTTCTACTATTGATATATTTTCGTAAACATCACTCCATTCAAAAACAAATATTCAAACAGCCAATCTTATCTGGTATTTAATCATTACCCTTTCTTTAAGCCATTCTATATCAAGTATAGATCCATTAAAAACCAACCATATAAGTTTAATTGTCCTTCTTGCACCTCTCTTTTTAACTCTGCCTATTACTCCAGAGGAATATAGGGTCAATACATTTATTATATGTCCAAGATGCATTAAATAATGGTAGCCTTTCATGGCATTCCAATTGTACGAAAAACAGTGTTCATATGCATATCCGTGATGCTTTTCAACCAGATTCTGTGTTTCTAAGTTCCAGCGTGGTCTGCCCATATAGTTACATCTTTTCTCAACGTTTCTATCATTTATTTCCTTAAAAGATATCCATGCAAATTTCTTTGTTGTCTTCAATTCTTCGCCAGTTTTAGGGTCAATTTCTTTCTTTGTCTCCATACACACTACAACATTTACTTTAACATCTTTGCAACCATTATCACCATACCTGTATTCGATATTATTTACCCACCAAAATTCCTGTTTTACATTATTTATTTCATGACCTGAATATTTTTCAACCATACCATTGTCTTTTAAACTTTCAATATCTTGCCAAACTGTTTTTAACGAACCATCTTTTAACACAATCATGTAGTCCCATCCATAACTTTGGCACAGTTCCATCAAAGGTCCATTGGCATACAAACCATCCAGAGTTACTACTATTTTAAGTCTCGGAAAATGTTCTTTAAGCCTTTGTGCCAGTCTTTTGAATGCTTTCAATTCGCTGTCCTGTTTTTGTTTTTCAGTATCTGTGCCCTCATCTTGATACTCCTTGCGATCCATAAATTCAGTCATGAACGGTATTGTTAATCCTTCAGGAAGTACTAGTGAAGCCTCCAATGCATTAGCATAATACTGGTTGACTCCTTCAGGCTGTCCTTTCTTATGCTTTTTAAGACTGTTTTCACACCATTCCCATTCTCTTGTAAATTTATGGACTCCGTCAATGGCTATGACATACCGATTGTTAACCAGGTAATTTGTAAATTTTTTATCCCTTATCAATCTATTTACTAAGCTCACTGAGGCATCCTCAATTTTCTCCACATCAATGTTTTCCAGTAAACGAGCCAAAGTGCAGGAGTGGGGAATGCTTTCAAGTTCGGGAAAAAATGCTCTCATATTCTCCATAAATACCATTGTCATCTCGCTGTCTGAATCACGCCTTGAGGACATGTTAAATACAAAAGCAAAAATCCCATAAAGCATCAATAACGATAGTTTGTGCATCGTTTTCTTTGGGTTTCTTGGGTCTTCAATCTCAGATAAATCCTTCAATATATCTGGCAGATATCTCCTGTATACTTTCATGGTTTCAGCAGCTATTTCATGTCTATTTTTAATTTCTTCTGCTGCTGTTTCAAACTCGCATTTACGATTCATTATATTTCTATCTGTTTTTCTGTTATTACATGTTTTAACATCTTCTTTTAAAACTAACTTCTCTTTTTTATGGGTCTTATTCGCTTTTTTCATATGTAAAACTTTATTCATTTCTCTGTTACCCCCTGCTCCTAATAATCGGTTCTTTTCCTCCGGTTAAATATTCCCTGAAGTCTTTCTTTAAGGGGTACATATATATGTCTTTGGGTGATGAAAGATACTCGTTATGCTTGTCTTGTCGACCCCTACCTTTTGTCCTTCCTACTTTTATCCAATTCGAAGCTTTGTAACAGGTTCCTGAATATTTCTCAATGTCTACAAATGTTTCAAGCAATACAGGCTCATACATGTATTTCTTAAGCCAGTCCTTTGATATCCGCTTTATCGCCTTCCCTAAAACATGGCTGGCCAGATTCTCTATTTTTACCCACGGTAGTATTAAAAAACGAGTGTTATTTATTACATAAATCAGACGCTGTGACCTGTCATATTCACTCCACCCTATCCATCTATCTCTGTCTTCTAATGCCCAAGCTGCTCCTGAAAAAAGCATACATCCAAGCACTTTAGTCTTGCATTTTATCATATACTTTATATTTGAACTATATGGCTTTGCATATTTTTGAGGATGATATCTTTCTATATATTCTTTCCATAATTCTATACTTCCCTGTGTATATGCCACTTTAAGTTCTATTGGTCCATAATCAGATAGCTTACCGGTCATTTCTTTCTTTGGATTTGTCCTATCTGTTATTGGAATGGCTTTCATCGCTCTTCGACCACATTCTGCCATCTTTTCGTTTTTAGGCGGAAGTATAATTTCTCCATTGCTCTCAAGATATTCTAATAGTTTTACCCCTGCTTCAACCTTTGGTTTGTCTGCAAGGGTTATCCAGTCCAAACATTCACATACGGTATTAGCAAGCTCTTTTCTGCTAAGATTTCCAAAGTTATCCACGATAAATATTACTGTGTCAATATCCTTTTGTGTTATTTCACGACCGCTAATTACAACCTTTTCTTTCATAGACCTTCTCCTCATATAATTTTCCAATATTATCTTAACAAATACTGAAAAGAAAGTCCAGCTTTTTATTGCGAAAAAATATTTTTGATGCTTTCCATAAACCTATTAAATTAGCGGTTGCTACATTCGTGCGTCAGCACTGTGAAATATAAGCTTATTGCTGATCCAGGACGTGACTTAGCACATTTGTTTATGAC
>DAIMMR010000473.1:0-2894 GCA_036720575.1 Clostridium sp. | reverse complement strand
GCAGTAGGAATGATGGTAGTACCAGAATTAGATAGATCTAAAAAGAGAATGATAAGAAAAACTTCTAAATACTTAAGAAATACTGCAGGAAATATGTATGGTGGAGTTATGAGTTGGATGAGATAGCATAGAGACTTAATGAGTACAATGTAAAATGTACACTTTCAATAATAAAGATGTGCATTTTACATTGCTTTTTTATTAATTTAGACTATATTGTTTAGGCTTATGCTAATATGCTTTTATTTTTTAAAGTTTTTATTTTATAATTAAAAATATGTTATAATGATACTAATATAGGATAATATTTTAATATAGTTTAAAAATTATCCTAAACAAAAATCTTCATGTTACATATAGATTCAATTATATGTAACGCTTGGATATTGTTATCCCAAAGTATGGCTTTTATTTTTTATATATTAAAAAAAATGTAACATATTGAAACAGATAGGCATGAAACAAAAATTGTGATTAATAAAGGAAGAGTGAATGATGGAAATACTTTCTTTAGGAGAAAAAATAAAGAGAAGAAGAAAAGAACTCAATATGACTTTAAAAGATTTGGCGAGGGACAGAATTACACCTGGACAAATAAGTTTGGTGGAATCAGGAAAGTCAAATCCTAGCATGGATTTGTTGGAATACTTAGCAGGGGAATTAAATACTTCCATTGAGTATTTAATGGAGTCAGAAGAAACTCAAGCACAAAAAATATGTACTTATTTTGAAAATATAGCTGAATCCTATATAATAAGTGGAAATTTGAATCAATCGGAAAAATATATTGAAGAGGCTATATACTACTCAGAAAAGTATTCCCTACAATATGAAAAAGCAAAAATTTTATATTTAAAGGGGACAATCTATACGGCGAGAAAAGAATATCCTATTGCTCAACAGCTTTTATTGTCTGCTAATGTTGTTTTTATAAAAAATAATAAATATGAAGAAATTATAAAAACTTTTATAAATTTGGGAAAGATTACAATAAGCATGAAATCATACCATGCTTCTAGCAGTTATTTGCAGCAGGCAGAGAATGTATATAAGGAAAATAATATAGGAAATGATTTCTTGCTTGGACAAATATATTATTATACAGCCTGTATAAATTTTAAATTAGAAAATATGGAAGAAGCGATAAACTATTCTTACCTGGCAAATGAGAAGTTTAGACAGATAGATAATAAGGAACAATATGCTAAAAGCTTATTTTTAATTGCAGAAGAGTATAATAAAAAGGGAGATATAAATAATGCAATAAAGTATTCTAAAAAAACCTTAAATGTATACAGGGAATTAGAAGATGTAATAAATACTGCAAAAATTGAAAATAATCTAGGTAAACTTTTTGCAGAGTTTAATAATATGGAAGAATCATTTATACATTTAAATAAAGCAAAAGAATTGCGAATGAAATGTAAAGATGGCAAGATTGTGGACACACTTATAAATATATGTGAAAATTATATAAAATTAAAGGATATTATAAATTCAAAGAAAGTTCTAGAAGAAATAAAGGACAAGATAGACGAAAAAAATAATAAATCATTAATATATTATTACATGATGAAATTTAGAATAAATATGATTGAATGTAATAAAAAAGAAGCAGAAAATACATTGATTGATGCATTGAACTTTGCGACAAAAATGAATTATACTGAAGAAGCTGCGGATATATCAATAAAACTTGGAAAGTTCTATGAGGACAGCAAGAAGGACAAGGAAGCAGTTAAGTATTTAAGTGAAGGTGTTGAAATTTTTAAAAGAATTGGAATATTAAAAGAGTATTAAATAAAATAGGTGATAATTATGGAGATACTTTCTACTGGAGAAAAAGTTAAAAGAGCACGCATATATAAGGGATATACTTTGAAGGAACTGTGTAATAGTAAAATATCAATTTCTAAAATGAGCTGTATTGAAAATGATAAAATAAAACCAGAAGATTGGATTTTAGAATTTTTATCAGATAAACTTGAAATTAGTTCTGAGTATCTGAAATTAGATATAAAAAATCAAATAATAAAAAATATAGATGATATTGAGAAAAAACAAGATAAAAAAAATTATGAAAAAAATTTAGTATATAATTTTAAATTTGCTAAACGATATGACTATGATAATATATGTTTTAGGATAATACATCTCTTATTTAACTATTATCTAGAAAAAAGTGAATTAGAAAAATTGCGTAATATAATTGTAAAGTACTATGAATATTTACAAAGAAATTTTTGTAAAGAAAAAGCAATCCTGTATTATATGGATGTTGGCAAATATTTTTTTAAAGCAAAAGAATTTTTACAGGCTGTAAACTATTATGATAATGTGTTAGACATTGCAGCAGAAACTGCTAGTAATGAACTACTAGCAAAAGTTACATATAATAAAATAATCTGCTTTATTGCTCTTAATAATTATGAAAAGGCTTATGAATTGTCTGGTGTTATTACAAAATTGATAAACATGATAGATGAAGACGTAAAAAAAGCAAAAGTATATCATGTTTTAGCAATACTTTCTTTAAAAAACGATACTAAAAAATTTAAAGTATATGAAAAAAAGGCAAATGAATTTTATAAAGATAATTTAAAAGATAAATCCACGTCTATGGTTGAATATGCTGCAGCTATGTTTACTTTAAATATGAGTGAAAAGGCAGTATTTTATATAAATGAAGCACTAAATATATATCCTAAAGAGTATGCAGTGGAATTTGCTGATTTTGTAATCAAAATTGCAGGTATTTTGATAAAAAATCAAATTTGGGATAGAGCTGAAAGTATATGTGATATAGCTTTAGATTGTTCTATAAAGTTAAATGATATAGTTCTTATAGAAAGAGCATACTATTATAAAGCGTTGATATTTATAAAAAAGGGTCA
>DAIMMR010000472.1:0-2930 GCA_036720575.1 Clostridium sp. | reverse complement strand
ATTTGAAGATTTAGCTATGAGATTTATGGATATAAGAAAGAGAGTATATGTTTTCCCTAAGATGGGAGAAAAGGCAATGATGATTTCAGTGGCAACATCAGCAGGAACAGGATCAGAAGTTACTCCATTTGCAGTAATTACTGATGAAAGAACAGGAGCTAAATATCCACTAGCTGACTATGAGTTAACTCCAGATATGGCTATAGTTGATGCTGAACTCATGATGGGTATGCCAAAAGGGTTAACAGCAGCTTCAGGTATAGATGCATTAACTCATGCATTGGAGGCTTATGTGTCAATAATGGCTTCAGAATATACCAACGGATTGGCTCTTGAAGCGGCAAGATTAGTATTTAAATATTTGCCAATAGCTTATACAGAAGGTACAACTAATGTAAAGGCAAGAGAAAAAATGGCTCATGCTTCATGTATGGCTGGTATGGCATTTGCCAATGCATTTTTAGGAGTATGTCACTCTATGGCACATAAATTGGGAGCACAGCACCACATACCACATGGAATTGCCAATGCACTTATGATAGATGAAGTTATAAAATTCAATGCTGTAGAGGCTCCAAGAAAACAAGCAGCATTTCCACAGTATAAATATCCAAATGTTAAAAGAAGGTATGCTAGAGTAGCTGAATATCTCAATTTAGGAGGAAATACAGATGATGAAAAAGTACAGTTATTAATAAATGCTATAGATGACTTAAAAGCTAAAGTAAATATTCCAAAGACTATTAAAGAGGCAGGAGTTTCAGAAGATAAATTCTATGCTACTTTAGATACAATGTCAGAGCTGGCTTTTGATGATCAATGTACAGGAGCTAATCCAAGATATCCACTAATAGGAGAAATAAAACAAATGTATATAAATGCATTTGATACACCAAAGGCAACTGTGGAGAAGAAAACAAGAAAGAAAAAATAGATATATAATAAGTTGAATATAGTAAAATAAAAAGGACATATTTATAATATGTTCTTTTTACTTTAATACTTAATTTTTGCACATAAGAAATTGACTTAATATAAAAGCTTTGCTTCGCAGTTTAATATTGTTTAGGTGGTTAAATTATGAATCTGGAAGTGTTAAAAACAGAGTTTAAGTATTTAAGAGATAAAATAATTGAAAAGCAATATGATCATCTTGATCCTATGCAAAGAAAAGCAGTTTTAAATGGTGAAAATAACTGTATTGTCATTGCTTGCCCTGGAGCAGGAAAGACTCAGACTATTATTAATAGAGTGGACTACTTGTGTAGATTCGGACCTATATACAATACAGATTATGTTCCCAATTGTCTAAAGATTGATGATTTACATATAATGAAGAAATATTTAAATGATGATTCTTTTAAAGATGTGACTGCAGTAAATAAAATTGAGCATTTGTTAAATGGCAATAAAATAAATCCACAGAACATAATTGTCATAACTTTTACTAGGGCAGCGGCCCTCAATATGAAAAACAGATACATATCTATAGGAAATAAAGAAAAATCACCTTTTTTTGGAACATTTCACTCCCTATTTTATAATATATTGAAAAAACACAATAAAGAAATAAATATTATAGATCCTTATAAGGCACATGAGATAGTTAAAAATGCACTTATGTATTATTTGGACTTTATAGGAGAAGAGAAAGTAAAGGAAGTTCTAAATGACATATCTCTTTTAAAAAATAGTGAAACTAACATAGATTTATTTAAAAGTAAAATTGACAAAAGTGTATTTTTAAAATGTTTTAATGAATATGAAAATTATAAAGCTAGAAATAAGCTTATGGATTTTGATGATTTACAATTAAAAGTTAAAGATATGTTTCTAAATCAAAAATGTATTCTAGACAGTTATCAGAATTTGTTTAAGTATATTTTAGTTGATGAATTTCAGGATTCAGATAACCTCCAAATAGAGCTTTTACAACTAATAGGAAGTAAGGGGTTTATATTTGCAGTAGGAGATGAAGATCAGTGTATATATTCTTTTAGGGGATCTAAGCCAGAGTGCATGGTGAATTTTGATAATTATTTTAAAGATGGAAGAAAAATTTATTTAAAAATAAATTATAGGAGTGTTAAAAATGTAGTTGAATTGTCCAAAAAGATTATATGTAATAATAAAAATAGAAATGTAAAACTTATTGAAAATAATAGAAAAAATAAAGGAAATATATACTTCAAAGTGTTTGAAAGGGAAAAAGAACAGGCCTTTTTTGTATCAAATTCAATTAAAGAAATTATAAACAAAGGAAAATACCAATATAGTCACATAGCTGTATTTTATAGAACTAACCTGGAATCAAGAAGTATAATAGACGTTTTTTTAAAATACAATATAAAGTTTAAATTTTTGGACGGTCAGTATAATTTCTACGAACATTTTATATGTAAGGATTTAATAGCATATCTTAAATTAGCTGTAGATGTGTGTGATAAGAACAGTTTTATGAGAATAATAAATAAGCCTTTTAGATATATTGGGAAAGTAAATATAAAGAAAGTCATAGATAATAGAATAAAGGAAAATTGCTTTGATATTTTAAGGCAAGTAGGTGATTTACCCATTTTTCAACTTAAAAATATAACTGTGCTTGAAAAAAATATTAAAAAATTAAATAGAATGAAAAAACAGGATAGAATAGATTATATATTAGACAAATTAGATTATATGGATTATTTAAAAAATTACTGCATGAAGTTAAATAGGGATATGGATGAACTTCAAGATATTATAGGAGAGTTTAAGGAAGCTTGTGGGGAATTTGATAGTATAGAATCATTTTTAGATAATATTGAAAAGGTGGGACAGACTTTAGAGAAAGGTGAGAAGGAAGATAATGCAGTTACTTTGAGCACTATTCATGGCGTGAAAGGAATGGAATTTAAAAACGTATTTATAATAAACTGCAGCGAAGGATT
>DAIMMR010000471.1:0-2937 GCA_036720575.1 Clostridium sp. | reverse complement strand
CAATCATAAGAGTTAATTCAAACTTATCTCCATCCGCAATCGGAGTAGCATCGATACCGGTATTTACATTTTCACCGCCTTTTGTGATACACCACCATTCTTCTTTGGCGCTGTCGGCGGTACGGCCATCCACACCGGTTATATAGTAACCATTAGCGCTATCAGAGCCTTCAATAAGCTTCTTTTCATCCAGAGCCTGGCGAAGATATTCGGCATTTGTTTTAATAGTTACCTCTTTCGGTTCTTCCTTCGGAATAACAATCGTTACGGAGATTTCCTTTGAGCCTTCCTTGGTCTGCGGTTTGAACTTGTTATAAACCAATCCGAGTACGATAACAATAGCTGCAAAAATAACTACCGCTAGGATCGTTTTTGAATATTTTTTGCTTTTTTCCATCCTTTTTTCCTCCTATATTCTTGTATTATTTCCAGAGAATTCAACCAGAGAATTTTACGGCAATAAAAAAACCTTTCTCCAAAAGTGGAAAAAGGTCAGCAAAATAAATCTGCGCACAGACTATTTTGGATACCCTTGTCCAAACCTCGTGGAACCCTGGCACCGATTTTAAGCAGGTCTTCTGACTTATGGATCATCACTACCTTCGAAATCTTCCCAGTGAAACTCATTTTACCGTTCCTGCGGAATTTGAGTTTGTCCAGTGATTCATGAGCAAGGCAATTGCCCTGTCGAAGGGAGCTCCCCAATTACAGCGGCGAGACCGTACAGGATTGAAACCTGTTTCCCTATTATGTCCGTATCCGATCTGCTCCTATGAAGCCGCAGAAAATTCTATCCTATAGAAAAGGAGTACGAACCACTTAAAATCATGTATATTAATATGGTAAAAAGTATAGCATTGATAATTTGGAGTGTCAATCGGCAAAAAAATATTCTGTGGTTATTGAGGTTACCCGAGGATTACCATCAGAGGGAAAACCTTTTTCAGGAACATACCTATATAGAGGCCTGTCTCACATAGGTTCTCAACGAATCCTGTGAACCGCTTACACCGCAGACGCGAGAAAGGGGTTCAATTGACCAAAATATGCACTGTGGCTATCATCGTACTAGTAAAGTTGACCAACATCTTGACTGTGGAATAAAATGAATATTCCAATCAATTAGTGTATGCTTTCCGATGTTCAGAGCATGTGTTTTTTCGATAAATCAGTACAGGTGATTCCGATTGCCAGTGTACTAACCTATAATAAATTTGGCATCCATTTATGTACTAACACCACGGTATATCATGAAATTATATATTTTTTTAGCATGGATGGTTTAGTTAACATAAGCAGATGATCATCCTCATCGATTTTAATGATTTGAATATTACTTCTATTAATTTTAATATTATTTGTTGTAAATAATATAGTTGGAATATCTAAGTTTGCAAAGTTGTTACTGATTTTATTATGAATGTCATCTCCTACTAAAAATTCTAAATATTGAAATAATGTATTATTATCTAAGTAATGTTCAATGTTAAATTCATCATTTATTTTAACCAAAGACTTGACGACTTCAATTAAATACGGTTGTTTCATTTCATTTTCATCTAAATATTGGTTCAAAAATGTAATTATATCTTTAAAAACATAAACTCTATTATCACATATATTTTTTATTTCTTTTATATCTGGAAAGCTGTCTTCTATACCATCGATAATTACAATGCTTTCTATTTTTACGTGGATATCTGCTAGCATACTAAGAAATATGCTCGTACCATATGAACTTGTAATAATTTTGCATTTACCATCAATGAGATTGATTTTTTTTAAAATTGCTTCTTTCAGCTCTTCATATGATTTGATATTATTAGCATAAGGAAATTCAAAATGTATAACACAATAATTTTCATCGAATATTCGATCCCATATATTTTTATGCCAGCCTAAAGGACCAAATATTATATATTTATTCATGTTGAGTCAACCTCTCTTTAATATATATAACAATAGGAAGTAGTATAATAAGAACAACAATTACATTTTCTAATATTCTAGACTTATTATTAATTATATATAGATATATATTATATACTTGATATAAATAAATAAATATTAATGGTATAAGGATAATATATCCTATAAAATTAAAAAAGTGTAATAATTTTTCCTTATTAGATTTATTATTTAAACAAAAGGTAAGTAAGTAGTATAGATCAGTCTTAAAAGGAATAATAAGTTCATACATCAGCTTGGTATACTGTAAAAATAGCAATACATTGAAAATATTAGACGAAAAAAAAGAATTAAGTATACTTAATATAAAAATAACGACATTATCAATTAACATTCCGCCTAAAATTGGAAATATACGTTTTTTATTATCTAATAACCAGATTCCATCCATCTTGCATTCGTATACTAGAAAGATAATAAAACGTTGTGATATTTTAATTTCGGATTTTACATTACTTAATTTTGCTGAAATACTATGACCAAATTCGTGAATAAGACCTAATACCATATTTGCAATAAAAATCAATATAAATAAATTTATAGCACTTCCATAATAATTTATGTCTAAAATCATTATTTCTTTAAATCTAGATATAAGATGTATTAAATTAAATATACCGAGAAGACAACTTATAGAGTAAATGAAATTTATAATTATTTTTCTGTTTTTATAGTTTGCGTTATAATTTTCAATATGATTTTTTTCAACATTGTCTATTATACTTAATAACCCCATATCTTTTAATTGAAAAATAAAATTAGACACATCTATATTAGGAAATAATTTTTCGAGATATGATTTTTCTGGACAATATTCTAGTTCCAGTATATATTTCATCATATTAAGTGCGTCATCATCTAAGTGAAAATATATACTTTTTTTAGGAAATCCTATTATGTTTTCGTTCTCATTTATATTATAGTAATCAAACTTGACATATTCATTCATTTTACATCCTACCTATATCG
>DAIMMR010000470.1:0-2954 GCA_036720575.1 Clostridium sp. | reverse complement strand
AACAATATGCCACCGTATATTACCTGTTATATGTGGCAACGAACAGCTTAACTAATAATTTCAAATAGTTTGGAGGTAAAATAATTTGATGGAAATACTAAAAAAAGGAATAGATGTTTCTTCGTTTCAAAAATCTATTGATTGGCAAGCAGTAAAAAATAGTGGTATTCAGTTTGCTATTCTTCGTTCTAGTTATGGTAGTCCAGACCCCACACAAGTTGATGAAAAGTTCTATCAAAATGTAAAGGGTTGTCAATCAGTTGATATGCCTATTGGAGCATATCATTTTGGTTATGCTGTATCTGTAGAGCAAGCAAAAAATGAAGCACAGTTTTTCCTTGATACTATTAAAAATATTAAGTTTGATTATCCATGCTTTTACGATGTAGAGGATTCTAAGACAATGGGTATGCTTGATAAACAATCTTTAACTGATGTTATTAATGCATTTTGTAAAACGGTTGCTGACGCAGGATATAAAGCTGGTTTATATGCTAGTAAATCATGGTTGACAGATAAAATAGACGTAAGCCAAATTCCTTATCAGATTTGGTGTGCTCAATATTACAAAGAATGTACTTATAGTGGTAAATATCAGATTTGGCAATATGCTTCAGATGGTCAAATCAATGGTATTAATGATCATAATTGCGATATGGATTATGCCTATGTTGACTATACTAATGAAAAATCTACAGTGCCTTCTATGCCTATTCCAATTTCTAAACCTATTGTATCAGTTCCTGTTTCTACAAATAATATAGCAAATATAGCAACAAACAAACAGGTTAATGTTACATATCAAGTTCGTGCCAATGGTAATTGGTATTCTGAAATTGTGAATTCTAATAATTTTAACAGTATGGGTTATGCAGGTTCTATTGGCAAACCAATTACAGATGTTGCTATTAAAGTTTCAGATGGTTCTGTTAAGTATAGGGTACATACAATTAGTGGAAGATGGCTTGGTTGGATTACAGATTATAATTTAAATAATGGTATTACTGGTTATGCTGGAAATGGTACTCCTATCGATGCTATCACTATTTATTATTATACTCCGTCATCTATTCGTCCCTATAAACGTGCTACATATCGTGTGTCACCCGTTTATTCTAACTATTATAGTTATCAACATGATGATCAGACAATAAATAGTCAAGATGGTTATGCTGGTTGTTTTGGACAGAAAATCGATAGGCTTCAAATTAATATTGAATAATTATATAAATGAGTGATTTTATCATAAGTCAAAACAAGGAACTACTTGAAATATAGTAGTTCCTTTTATATTAATTTAATATAAGAAAGAGGTATAAATATATGATTAATCAGATTATTAATGGTGTTCTTCCTATTATTATTACTGCTGTTATTGCAGTACTTGGTATTGTTATTAAAAATGTTGGAGATATTTGTGTAGCATTTCTTTCAGAAAAAAAGAATGATCTTGTTCAGAAAATCGGTATGAATACATATAATCAGAATCTTGCTTTTGCTAAAGCTGCATGGGATATTACAGATGAACATTTTCGTATTACTGCCAATCTTGAAAAGACTTTTGAAACCAAACAGGTCTATTTTGCTGAACAGCTGAAGAAATTTGTTCCCAATCTTACTGATGATGAAATTGCACAGCTTCGTCAGGCTATTGCAGGTGAAGTGAATAAAGGCAAGGCAGTTGTTATTGCCCCTGTTGAAACTCAGGTGAATACTGAATCTAAATAATTCATTCTTGCTATTCTAGTGAGATGTAAAATTAAAGGAAGAATGGTGAGAATAAAAAAAATGAATGAAGATGAGAAAACACTATTAATTTCAACAAACGAAAGAAGCAAGAGTAACACACATCAGATTGATGAAATCAAAGACGACATTAAACAAATAAAGGACGATCAAAAAGCAATTTATGATCTTACTACGAGTGTAAAAATTATAGCAGAGAATGTTTCAAACATGAAAGATGATTTAAAAGAGGTTAAGCAGGGGCAAACAAGTTTATCCAACAAATTAGATAATCAAATTCAAGATGTTAATAATAAAGTTGATGAATTAAAACTTGAACCTCTCGAAGAGATGAAAAAAGATAAGCATACATTAAAACTTGAAGTTTTGAAACAAGCAATTGGATATGCTATTACTGGACTTGTTGCTATTGTTGGAACACTTATTGGGTCTGGTGTCATTAAGTTATAATATAATCATAGGGTTGATATTCTAAAATATAATTTTAGAGTGTCTGCCCTATTTTTTTACGATTTTATTAAAATATTTTTAAATATTTCATGTTTCTATTTATTTAAAGTATGTGATTTTTTGATTTTATAGATTTTAGGTATAATAGTACTATTGTTATTATGCTTTACTCCTACAGCTATAGGATTCAACCATAAAATCTTTGGAACAGGATTTGTTCTATGTCCAGTCCAAAATAAATGCCAATGTGCCCGCCGTAAATGTGGTGCTGGCGAAGCATGTCTAGTCGATGATATATTTTTATTGTTAGATGGATTATAATGTTGTTTGGCATTAATAATCATATATCCTATCCTATAACCCACATTATTTATTTTAGGTTCTTTTGTTTGATGATTCTTTTTAATTGTTTGATGTTTTGATGATTGAGGAATGTTAGGTTTAATATCTGGTTGTTCTGAACATAAATATAGGATAGTTGATATTAAAGGTACAATCATTTCTTCTAATTTATACAGATATTTACTATCTGGTACTTCAGTTAATTGATTTATGTTTTTATATGTGATTAGCATAGTATCATACAGACAATCAAAGATATTATCCTTGGTTAATTCAATAGATAACGGAATTAGTCCTTTGGTTGAATCTATCGTTATTCTTAATTCTGGAATTTTATAATTTTCATCAAATTCCATATAAGCAAAAAATCCTAACATATTGGGAATCAACCATTTGAAATTAACATTATCTGCTTC
>DAIMMR010000469.1:0-2955 GCA_036720575.1 Clostridium sp. | reverse complement strand
ATAACCAAACTTAAAATCAAGCTTTTTTTTGTCTAAATTTATGGGTTCATTATATATCGCACAGTTTAATAATCAAGATTATGAGGAATTAGAAAAAAGAAAAGATCAGATATTAGAAGAAATAGGCTATCCTATTACATCGTCTTTTCATAAATCAGGTGATTTTACTAGACTAAGATATGTGCCAAGTAAAAGTATTAAGATTTATTATGGTGGTAGGTAAGTTTAATTCTTCATCAATAGATAAAATGGTGATGACTTAAGTGTGAAATAGAATGTAGTCATTGGCATTCCAAAGAGCGTGTTTGTTCTGCATTTAAAGAAATAGAAATTTTATGAGTTTATTGATAATGTATAGTGTTTTGTATTTTAAATAATAAATAGATAATTATATTGGGGGAAAATCTATGAATGATATGTTAAAAAATGAATTAGATGACATAAGGGTATCCTATGAACTTTTAATTGATGGTATTGAAATATTAGAAATAAAGATTAGAGAAGAATACATACCAAAATGTAGCATAGATAATGAAATGCATAAAGTGATAGAAGCGGCGAATCTAAATGAACAACTAAAACTATATTTAAAGGACATTCTTGCATTGAGAGATAAGTGGAAGTCGTTGGTGAATGAAGATAATATATACGATGAAGAGCAAGACGAACAAAACGATAAGGATGCAGTTGATAGGACTAGTTGGTCAATTGAAAATAATAATATAAGAATTGAAACAATAAGAAAAGACGGAAATAGTGTTTATCCTAATATTATTCCAATAGAAATATTTGTTTGTATAATTGATACTATATTAGATCAATTTGAAAAATACAATAAAACTATTTTCAAAAAAGCCAGTATTGCTTCATTAATGAAGGAGAAAATAATTAATGAAACCAATTACAAAAAGTCACCTGATACTGTTGTTTATTCTGTTATAAAGGTGCTTCTTAAAGAAAATATATTAAAAAGAAATCAAAATTATAAGAGTATCTATACGTTAAATATTAATCCTGATGAGATTAGAAAGTGGTATAACAATAATTTGAAAAAATAAGAAGGGACTGAGGGATATGTGTTGTTTAGATGAACTATCACCTAATAAGGAGAATAAACTTAATGGAGAGGATTTAATCGAGATTGATAACAAAATAAATAGTTTTGCAAGGTTATATGATGGAAATATCAACCCAAATGATAACGGTTTAATGGAAAATGATATAGTTGAATTACTAGACTATAACAAAACCATTATAGCAAATATAGAAAAGAGGCAAGACCTAATTGCTAAAGCACAGAATACATATAATATTTTACAAAGCAATTTGTCCTATCTTAAATCCCAAAATTTAGAATTAGAAAAACAAATAGAACTAATATCTATTGAAAAGGAAACAGATGTACAAGCAATAAAAAACGATATGTTAGAACTTGAAAAAAATAAGAACTGTCAAATAGTAAAATTAAAAGAAGAGATTGAACTTCTTCAAGAAGAAAAAAATAATAGAATTAAAGAATTAGAAAATGAATTATTATCCGTTAGGCAATCACATGACAATCAAATTAAATTTCTGAACAGCAACCTTGAGAATTTTAAATTAGAAAAAGAAAATGAAATAAACAATTTACATGAGGAAATAGAAATAATACAGGCAGAAAAAGAAAAAGATAAAAAAGTATTAGATGAATTTCAAAATATGATTAGGATACTGGAAAAAATCAAAGGAATATTCAAGAAAGACTGAAAATCAGATTACTAAAAATTACAGGGTGAATTCTATGACAGTAAAATTTGAAGTATTGGAAAAGCTGAATGAATATGAGACCGAATTTTGCAATGAATTAGAAACTAATAATATCATACTTTTAAGAGATATTAAGGTAACAAAGGAAAAATTAGAGGATATTACCGGTTGTATAAGTACTATATTTAAGATAAGGGAAACTAAATCTCTTGAGAAAAAGTTTCCTCTAACGACTTCTTTATTTTTAGTATGGTGTGCTGTTTATGATTATAAAGACGGTGATTTTTGGAGTATTATATTTCAGAATCTAAAGATTTTAAACAAGACAAAGCATCAGAGAATTTTAGGTGAAATATTTTTAAGCACTTTATCAAAATATAAACTTCTATCAATTGATAACGATAGCGGTAAAAAGTATTTATCGCCTATATTAATGCATGGATATATTAGTAATCATTATGCAGATTTATTTCTTGATTATCTCAATAAAGTATATTCAATATTGTTAAAATATGATGTAAGTGAATCAAATATAGATAGTATTTGGAAAGATGTCTTTGATGATAATAATGATACTAAAACTATTGAAAAAGAAATTACAAAGCTTAAAATGATTATAAATAGCTTAAAAAGTGAAAAATCCGGCTATAATGTATCAGTTGAACTATTGTCAGTAGAAAAGACAGATATAGAAAGGCAAGAAAAAATTATTGATGAATTATTAGCAATAATTTCTTCAGAAAAATCAAAGATAGAAATATGCAAATCAAAAAATTGTGATCTTAAAAAAGCCTTAGAGTATGTTACAAAATTTGATAGCAGTATAATAAAAGTATCAGGAATACAAAGCCGTAGTATTAATAGTGAAAAGCTACAAAAGGTTTTAGGAATATCCATTGATATAAGGAATATGATTAATGCTCAAATTAAGTATAATGAATTAGAAATTAATAATATTGCTAAAAACATTAAAGAAACTGAAAACAAACTTTCCATAGCCGAAGATAAACTTAAAGTAACAAATATGTACATTGCTACTGTAGGAAAGGGAAGTTTGGAAGATGGATGGTACATTATTCAAAGATGTAATGAAATTGACAGTGAATTAAAAAGGTTGAATAGACAATTGGAAAGTAAAAATAATTTAATTGAACTTTCAAAAGGAATACAAAACAATTCACTTCGGCAAGTTTTAACAACATCTTTAAA
>DAIMMR010000468.1:0-2963 GCA_036720575.1 Clostridium sp. | reverse complement strand
AATAATTATAATTTTTCTATTTTAAATTTATCATTCTCATAATCTACTCCTACCTTGCAGCCCGTATATATCTCGCCACTAATTATCTTCTTTGCAATAGAAGTTTCCAGAACATTTTCTATATATCTTTTTAAAGGTCTTGCTCCATAAACAGGATCATATCCTTCTTCTGCCATAACTTCTTTTGCTTTTGAGGTTATTTGTAGAGATATATTTTTCTCCTTAAGCCTATTTTCTATATCCTTTAGGAATATATCTATTATGAATTTAATTTCTTCTGTATTCAGCGGCTTAAACATTATTATATCATCTAGTCTATTTAGAAATTCAGGTTTAAATTTAAATTTCATATCATTCATTACTTTGTCTCTTACATCTTTATCTATTCCATTACTACTTTTGTTCTGTAATAAATAGCTGCTTCCTATGTTAGAAGTCATAATTATAATAGAATTTTTAAAGTCAACTACCTTACCTTGATTGTCAGTAAGCCTTCCATCATCTAATATTTGAAGGAATATATTAAATACATCTTCATGGGCTTTTTCTATTTCATCAAATAATATTACACTATATGGTTTTCTTCTCACTGCCTCTGTAAGCTGACCTCCCTCGTCATATCCTACATATCCTGGGGGAGCTCCTATAAGTCTCGAAACAGAATACTTTTCCATATACTCTGACATATCTATTCTTATTATGTTTTCTTCGCTATCAAATAGTGTCCTTGCTAAAGTTTTTGCAAGTTCAGTTTTACCTACACCTGTAGGACCTAAAAATATAAAAGAACCTATAGGTCTTCTAGGATCTTTCATACCTGCCCTTGCTCTAAGCACAGCATTTGAAACTGCCGTAACTGCTTCCTTCTGGCCTATAACTCTCTTTGCAAGTTCATCTTCTAGTTTTACTAATTTTTGTCTTTCCCCTTCTACCAATTTTGAAACAGGTATTCCAGTCCATTTGGATACTATCTGAGAAATTTCCTGTTCTGTAACTTCTTCCTTTAACATTGCAGCTTCATTATTTTCTTTAATAAATTTTTCTTTTTCACCTATAGCACTTTCAAGTTTAGGAATAGTACCATATTTTAATTCTGCAATTTTATTTAAATCATATTCTCTCTCTGCTTTTTCAATTTGACCTCTTGCTTCATCCAGCTGTTTCTTTAAATTTCTAACTTCAGTTATATTTGACTTTTCCTTTTCATACTTAGCCGTCATTTCATTGTCTTTATCTTTAAGATTACTAAGCTCCTTTTCTACTAATTTAAGCCTTTCTATAGAAGCACTGTCTTTTTCTTTGGAAAGAGCTTCTTTTTCAATCTGGAGCTGGAATATTTTTCTCTTAACATTATCCATTTCAGTTGGCATGCTGTCAATTTCAGTTCTTATCATAGCACAGGCTTCATCAACTAAATCTATAGCTTTGTCAGGCAAATATCTATCTGTTATATACCTATCTGAAAGCTTTGCAGCAGCCACAATAGCAGAATCGTGAATTCTTATACCGTGATAGATTTCAAATTTTTCTTTAAGTCCTCTAAGTATAGAGATAGAATCCTGAACAGTAGGTTCATCTATAACCACCGGTTGAAATCTTCGCTCCAAAGCCTTATCTTTTTCTATATACTTTCTGTATTCATCAAAAGTAGTGGCCCCTATACAGTGGAGTTCACCTCTTGCTAGCATTGGTTTTATTAAATTTCCAGCATCCATAGAACCTTCAGTTTTCCCGGCTCCAACTATGGTGTGAATTTCATCTATAAAAAGTAATATCTTACCTTCACTTTTCTGTACTTCTTTTAATACGGCCTTTAGTCTTTCTTCAAATTCTCCCCTAAATTTGGCACCAGCAATCAATGCCCCCATGTCTAAGGAAAATATTATCTTATTCTTCAAGCCTTCTGGTATATCTCCTCTTACAATTCTCTCTGCCAAACCTTCAACTATAGCAGTTTTTCCTACCCCTGGATCACCTATTAGTACGGGGTTGTTTTTAGTTCTTCTCGAAAGTATTCTAACAACTCTTCTTATTTCTTCATCTCTACCTATAACCGGATCAAGTTTATGTTTTTTTGCCTCTTCCACAAGATTTCTACCATACTTGGCAAGTGCCTCATAAGTTCCCTCTGGATCCTGGGTATCAACCCTTTGATTTCCCCTTACTTGAGACAAGGCTTCTAAAAATGCATCCTTTGTAATATCAAATTTCTTAAGTATACCGTCTACGTCAGGAGAGTGAACTTCCATGATACCAAGCATTACGTGCTCTACACTTATATATGAATCTTTAAATTTTTGAGCTATCTTTTCTGCCTGCAAAAAAACATCTTCAAATCTTCTAGTTGCATAGACGGAGGAACTTTGTGCTCCTTCTCCCATCACTTTAGGCATCTTGTCTAAAACATCCTTAGTTTCCTTTACCAGAGATTTTAAATTTACAGACATCTTTCCAAATATATTTGGAATGAGTCCATCTTGCTCAAATACTAAAGCTGAAAACATATGAATCACATCTACCTGCTGATGATTATATCTCACTGCCGTAAGTTGTGCTTCATTCATTGCATTTTGAACTTTTATTGTAAGTTTGTCTATGTTCATAATAAAAATACGTTACGCAAAACTTAAAATAAGTTTTAACGCAGCTCCTCCTTTCTAAACCTCTTTAGATTAATTTATTTAAAACAAAAATATAATTTTTTCAGTTTTCTAAGTAAAACTACAAAAAATTATATTTTTGTTTTAAATCAATGGCAATATTAAAATATTTAAGGGCCTCTTGAACATTTTTCATATCATAATACATACCTCCTATTTCCATATATCTTTCATATATGCAGGTATTTGTTTCAAATTTCGATAGAGCATCAATAGAAAGATTCATGTACATTTCCCCTTCAGCTAGCTGACCCTTTTTTATAAATATCAACGCTTTATAATAGTATGCTCTTTCTATAAGAA
>DAIMMR010000467.1:0-2964 GCA_036720575.1 Clostridium sp. | reverse complement strand
CGATTGACTGAAATTGACGAAACATCTTCGCATTTCAATCCGTCATTATATAGTGCTGTGATAGCTTTTTCCATTTTTTTAGTCATAAGTATTTCATCCTTTCATAGCTTTACTATTCATTTGAACGTCTTATATCATCGCAAGACGCTCTACATCAATAGTAAAATTAATCTACAACATACCATTTACCGTGCAAAATCATTGAATCATTTATAATCACAGCACCATTATTTATGTAGTGGTTAAATGTATATTCCGAATCTCATTCATCACAGATTTCAAATCCTTCTTCACAAGGCATTTCTGGCACAATACATTGGATTGTTTTCCCTGTCACAAAAGCTTTTAATGCTTCTTCAATCGTCACTTGTTTCATTATATATTATCTCCTTTTCACTCGTACAATGCGTCAATTGCATCATTTTTCCCGCTGTTGATTTTTACTTAATCCCAAGTTCTGTGCTTTTCCTCAACCGTTTCCATGCCATCGTATTCGTCAATTTCCCAATCTACATCGTCTGGAATTTCAACAATTTTAAGGTCTGCACATCTTCCACTAGCCGGTTCTCCCAATTCTTCTACTGTTTGAATCAAATAAGGGTTATCTCTTTCAATATCAAAACAAGAAATAAAATGTTCATTTGGAATAGTTTCAATTCTATCTCCTAAATCCACATCAAAACAATATGCCCATATATCATCATTATCAATATTTGTACATCTAATATACTCATTGTGATACGGATTTGCATAATTTCTTTTATAGAAAAATGCCTTTTTACCTTGCAATGCAAGATATTTTTCAAGTCCTTTCAGACTCAAATTAAAACCACCAAAACATTTATTAATTACAACTTTCATAAATTTACCACATTTCATTTACTAAAATAAATAATATCCTTTAATCTCTTTCCTGTAAAGTAAAACATTGTTTTAAAAAATGATTGCATCTTCGTATAAAACACTTTGTTCTATTCTTGATATATTCAAAAATAAAACTCTTTTCAAAATAATCTGAATATGAGTAAAGGTCATATTCATATGAAATAAATGGATGCCTTTTAATCATTTTTAGTATAGAACGAATTTGATAAAACTCATTTTCTGTAGGATGCATAATATCGTGCATAGTATAATTTGCAACAAAGTATGAGCAAGATGGCTTAAACTTATCAATGCTCTCTTTATATTGGCAGAAAAATTGAACTGCATAATTTTCTGTTGTATCATCATTTGATTTGTTTAGTTTTGTATCAATCCACATTCCAAATAACCAGTGTTTAAATCCTTTAACTTGAAACTGCATTACACCATCTTTTCCCATTTCAAATATAAAGTATTTATCTGAATATTTAATATTATACAGTTTATATCCCCAACTTTTAAGTTGGTTCAATATGATTTCTGATGCTTCTTTATTGTTCATAAACATTGCCGCCTTTTAAACTCTTTCATATTTTAATACGTCAAAATTTCTTCTTGCTTTTACGTTACAAATCCACATTTCAATATCTTGTGTATAGGCATAAGTCATTCTGACCTTATTCTGTTCACGGAATACGACTTTATATTTATGTATCACATTTACACTTCCTAAAACAATATTTTGAATATATTACACCTAAGAATCAAATCCGGTCTGCTGTAATTATGTAAGTCCACATCTACAATACTCAACCCAATCCAACAGATAAACGCAAAGCATATAATATACACAATAAGCATTATACGCTTGCTGTAGCGTGTTTTACGTCTTTTATATCTCATTATACCACTCTCCTTTTTATCGCCTTATATGGCCTAATTTTATTTGTTATAGTTATATAATTCCCAATTTTAATATTATATATACCCACATTATAGCACATTGTAAAATTTATGCAATAGGTATTTTAATATTTTACTGGTTGGTGGTAGCTTTTATTTTATATCCTGCTACTATTGGATAAAAATCAAAATCCGTCTTTCACTAATTATTATCTTTCAAATATTTTTTAGGTACATCATCTATTGTTTCTCCATAAATGTCTTTAAGAATATACCAATTGGGAGAATTTAAATCTTTATTATATTGGTTTCCAATAAGTATGTGATTCCCAGCATAATGATAAGCTAATGATACGCATAATTCACCATGTGATGTTCCATCTGCTTCTTTTGCACTAAAATATTCATCGTTATTTGCACTTATAGCTACAGGTAAATCACCATCAACAGTTTTTAAAATTTCAATTAATTGTTTTACTTTCATTTGAATACATTTTCCTTTCTGTGTTAAATTATTATTTTCAACTTTTTAATTTTCAATTACTAATCCATGCAAGCGTTTATACAAATCAACTTTATCATTGCACCAAATAGTTTCACCACATTTTAAAACAATTGAATATACATCCTCTGGATGCTGATAAATTTTATCAATATGTTTTTTCAACTTTCTAGGAATTAAAACACCGTTCATTCCTTCCACTCCTTTCCTTTATCTTATACTACTAGCTTATTTCGATTTGTCTATCATCACGTATTTCCATTGCTTCATTGACCTTAAAATGTGTATCTGACTTTTTCATGTCAATAACAAAATCGGTCAATTCTTCTTCCGATTCAAACCAAGCATATTTGGATGTAATGCGATTATCTTCTGTACAATCAAATGTCAATAAAAAATTGTTTTCCATATCTTCCGCTCCTTCCCTTTATCTTATGTTACTATTGTACACTAATAAGTGTCGTTTGTCAATACATATTTACAGATATTTTATATTTTTTCTTTTGTGTCATTCATTTGCAACTGTCCGACAAACTCACAATCCAGTTTGGCAGCTATCGCTTTTAACTCTTTTTCTGAAAAGTTATCGCGTGAAAACTTATTAGAAAGATTTTGCCGTGTAGTACCTAGCAATTCGGCTAATGCAGAAACAGTCATATTCCTTCTTCCCATAATAATTTTAATTTTCTCTCCCA
>DAIMMR010000466.1:0-2975 GCA_036720575.1 Clostridium sp. | reverse complement strand
ATCACATAACTGGACAAAATAATTATTTTGTCTAGTTTTATAATACCGTATAACCGTTGAAAATACTATGCTTTAATCAAAATAGATTTTATAAAAATCAAAAATATATGTTATAATGTCCAATTTTTAATCTGTTTTATTAAATATCACTGTCTATTCTTTGAAAAAAATTTTCCCAACCTAATACCCATATTAAAACCTTTTTATTTTTATTTCATCATTTTCATATTCAAGTATCATCTGGTCACCTTTTTGTAAATTCATAGCTTTGACTATAGATTTAGGTATAACTACCCTACAAACTTCCCCTGAATTAGTCTTAGTTTTGCTTACCTTCACCACTTCTTTTATCATTTTCATAACTCCTTTAACTATTTTAATTATATTGTACATAATTGTACAATATATATCAATATATTTTAAAAGAGAAGAGCGTTTTAACTCTTCTCTTTAATTTTCTATAATTTCAATTAATAAATTGCTTTAAAAATAATCTTGCATCATCAAAGCCAGTATTATAAAATTCAACTGCTATTTTATAAATATAATCTACTATAGTATTTTCCATATCTAAAGCAAGGCTTTCATCTTCCTCCCGAACTATTTTTATTAAACTTCCAATTTTCAAGTTAGAATTATACAGCCCATCTTTATCATCAATATTTCTCTCTAATAAATCTTTTTTCAATTTCTCAATATCTATAATATTTTCTACCATTTTATTTCCTCCCCTAATCAAATCTATTAAATGAATACCATGATGGAATGTCTCTCAATTTTTCTGCTGCTGACCTAAAATACTTTAAGGCTGTATTATACTGACCTACTATTTCAGCTATATTTTTAGAATTTAAAACATCTTTTTTATGTTTTTCTTGAAGTTTTTTTAAATTTTCCTTTAAATAATCAATTTTAAATCTAGTGTATTTACTTCCTTCTTCTCTAGGTGCTAGAGTTATCTCAAAGTGTTTATATGGATTCTGTTTTGATATATATAACTCATACCACCCATAATTTTTATAATAACTTACACCATAACCTTTAAATAGTTTCTGGACTATTTTTTCTATTTTCTTATTTATGACCTTATTTTCATAAGCTTTTAGTCCATTTATCAAGGTTTTATATATACTCATTTTTTCTATATCTGATTTAAAAGTTTTTTCTACGTGTAAAATCAAACTGTTATATTCATTTATGTTAATTTCATACTCACGCACTTTAAAACCTCCTATTTATTAGCATAGAGCTTATAAGCTCTATGCTAATTTAATTTTTATGCTATAACCTTCATAGCATTATTTACTGTCTTAGTGCCATATTTTTCTCTTATCTCCTGCATACTCATATTACTTCTTCTTTTCTTCCTGTCCTCTTTACTGTGCCAATACCACATCTTTTTTTTATTAGCCCACCAAAGACCTGCTGATTTTAATTCCTTCCTGTATGGTTTAGTATCACCCGATACCCATATCCAACTACCACATATCTCAATTTTTACATTTAAATTTATTATTTTATTTATTACTTCTTTAAAACCATCATCAACAGGGCTTTCCTGATTTCCTTCTTTTAATTTTTTAAATAAAACATCATATTGATTATTTATTTCTGACATTTCTTCATTAGTTCCGCCCATATCAGGGTGATATTTTAAAGCTAACTTTCTGTATTTTTCCTTTAATTCTTCAATTGTTTTTATGTTTTCAAAATATTTTTTCATTTTTAAATACCTCCTAATTTTCCTTTTTTGAAATTTGAAATTTAATAATTTTAAGTATTAGCCAAACCAAAAACACCATAAAAACTAAATATTTAAGTCTGTCATTTTTATTTAATGTTAAAATCCAAATCATAAAAGTTAGAAAAAATGTATCTTTTATTTTCATATGGATTGTGATAAAATTTATGTAGAAGGTACAAAGTACGGTCAATACTTCGTACCCACTACAGTTTTAAGACTTTGATTTAAAATTAAAAACTATTTTTTATGGGTGTGGCTCCGAGATTTTTTCTTGGAGCTTTTTAGTTTTTTAATTTCTAACAAAATCTTATAGGAGCTTAATATCCCAACTGCAATTGTAATTATGTCCTTAATCACTCCTATGATTATCACTTTTGCACCTCCTTTCTTACTACACTTATATTGTACATCATTGTACAGTAAAAGTCAATAGTTTTCCCCTAAAAATATAAAAAAAGGTAACTAATTGAAATGTACTTTTGTAAATTTCTTTTTTTGTATTGCCTTTGCATTCTATAAGTAGTATGAGCCTATTACAGCAACTTTTAATATTAAAGGTGTAATTATATTTATTGAATTTCTAAATACCCTTAAAGTCTTGATTTAAGCCCTATCTTTTTTATAAAAATTAAAGATTCATATATTATATATATTTATACCTTTTTCCCTTAAACACTAAAAATCAAAGTTAAAGGAAAATAGTCAAGGGCGAATAAAAAACTTTTTAAGTGT
This sequence comes from Clostridium sp., assembly GCA_036720575.1. Classification (GTDB taxonomy): domain Bacteria; phylum Bacillota; class Clostridia; order Clostridiales; family Clostridiaceae; genus Clostridium_B. Next base: position 499 of record DAIMMR010000466.1, on the reverse strand, counting down.
TCTTTCTTAAAAAATTTTTTATTCGGCGGAGCGTACCCTTGACTATTTTCCTGTTTTGATAAAATTTGCAATTAGGGAAAAGGCTATACTTTAATAATTAATTTATATATTATAGGGATAGAAAAATAGAATGATTTTTTATATGGACACCAACTGGAATGATAGAAGGTATCAACATAGGTACGAAGTTGATACCTTCTATCATGTAAGGCGGTAGACTAGGGTTTTAGGGAGTGTAGCTCCCTATTATATTTATTCTTAATTTTATACTTTTATAATATCTTCTAGTATATATACTACATTTATATTTATAATATCTATATATACATATAATTATACATACTATATAATCATATGTATTTCATGCTTTAATTTGTAATATATAAATACCATACTATAATTATATATAGGTATATGAAATATATACATAATTATAGTATGGTCTTAAATTTACTTATAATTTCAAGTTTAATTTTTAAAAAATATGTTATAATATATA